>DASZWI010000206.1:0-29731 GCA_035546715.1 Gaiellaceae bacterium
GGCGCGCTCCAGGGCGTCGTCACCCAGACGCTCGTGCCGACGGCCGACGGCGCCGGCCGCGTCGCCGCGCTCGAGATCCTCGTGCCCGACGACGCGATCCGGAACCTGATCCGCCAGGGCAAGGTCGAGCAGATCTACTCGTACATGCAGACCGGCTCGCGCAGCGGGATGCAGACGATGGAGCAGGCGCTGGCCGACCTGGTCGCGCGACGGGTGATCACGGCCGCCGACGCGGCGGCCCGCTCGTCGCGGCGCGGCGAGCTCCAGGGCCTCCTCGAGCGTCTCGGGGTCGCGGCCGCCCCGGCGGCCGGCGCGGGCGGCGGGCTGAGACTGGCGGGGGCCTGAGATGGGCGCCTTCCCGTGGAAGCCGAACCTGCGCTTCGGCCTCGGCACCGACTACGTCGTCATCCCGGTGCGGCCGGACGTGCCGTCGTCCGCGGCGGTGCGCGCCGAGCCGCTCGGCGAGCCCGAGGCCGAGCCGGCCGTCGACGAGCCCGCCTTCGAGGAGCCCGTTGTGGACGAGCCCGTGGGCGACGAGTTCGCGGCCGGGGAGCCCGGCGAAGCGCCCCCTCTGCGGGAGACCGCCGAGGCGCCGGAGCCGGCCGCCGAGCCCGCGCCCTCCGCCGAGCCGGAGGCGCGGGCCGAACAATCAGGGTCCGACCCGGGTCTGACCCCGCCCGGCGACCTGCCCGCACCGTCCGGGCCCTCGCCGGAGCCCGCCGCGGAGGCGCGGGCCGAACAATCAGGGTCAGACCCGGGTCTGACCCCGCCAGGCGACCTGCCGGCACCGCCCGAGCCCTCGCCGGAGCCCGCCCCGGCGCCGAAGAAGCCGCTGCTGCAGCGCGAGCTGCGCCTGCCCCGCCCGCGGCGGCACCGCGCGACCAGGGTCGTCGGGCTTCGCGTCGGCTCGTCGCAGCTCGCCGCCGCGCACGTCCGGACGAACGGCGCGGTGGAGCTCGTGCAGCTGGCGCGCACCGACCTGGAGCCCGGCCTCGTCGTCGGCGGCGAGGTGCGCGACCCCGACGCGCTCGCGGCCGCGCTCAAGGCCTTCTTCTCCGCCAACAAGCTGCCGCGGCGGAACGTGCGCCTGGGCATTGCCAACGGCCGCATCGGCGTCCGCGTCCTCGACGTGCCCCCGATCGACGATCCGAAGCAGCTCGAGAACGCGATCCGGTTCCGTGCGCACGAGGCGATCCCGATCCCGGTCACCGAGGCGGTGATCGACCACGTCGCGATCGGCGAGGGCGTCGACGAGGAGGGAGCGCCCGTCCGGCGCGTCCTGGTGGCGTTCGCCCACCGCGATCTGGTGGCGCGGCACGTCGACGTCTGCCGGCGGGCCGGGCTGAAGCTCCTCGGCGTCGACCTCGACGGCTTCGCGCTGCTCCGCTCGCTGGCGGAGCCCCGCGGCGACGGTGAGGCCGCGCACGCCGTCGTCGCGGTGTCGATCGGCCACGACCGCACCGTCTTCGCCGTCTCCGACGGCGAGGTCTGCGACTTCACCCGCGTGCTCGAGTGGGGCGGGGCCTCGCTCGACGTCGCGCTCGCGCGCGCCCTCGACCTCGCGCCTTCGCAGGCGGCCGCGGTCAAGCACGGGCTCTCGCTCGTCGACGACGCGGCCTCCGCAGGGCTCTCGCCCGTCCAGGTCGAGGCCGCCCGCGCGGCGGTGCGGCAGGAGATCGACGCGCTCGCCCGCGAGCTCGTCTCGTCGCTGCGCTTCTACCAGTCGCGCGAGGGCTCGCTCGACATCGGCGAGATCCTCGTCACGGGAGGCGGCTCCCAGCTCCACGGCCTGCTGGAGGAGCTCGAGCGCCTGATCGGAGCGCCCGTGCGTGCCGGCGACCCGCTCGGGCGCGTCGTCCTCGGCAAGAAGGTGCACCGCCCGGCCGAGGCCGGGTCGTACGCGATCGCCGTCGGACTCGGGATGGAGCGCTGATGCGCCCCGTCAACCTTCTGCCGAAGGACACACCGGGGACCCGGCGGTCGCTGCCCTCGCTGCCCGTCGTCGCCGCGGGTACTACGCCCGTGCTCGCGGCGGCGCTCGTGCTCTTCGGCTGGTCGGCGGCGCACGCGAAGGTGCGCGACCGCGGCGCCGAGCTCGAGGCGGTCCAGGCGCAGGTCAGGGCGGTGCAGCCATCCACAGGGGCCGAGGCGGCCGCCGGGCTCGCCGCGCTGCGGGACGCGCGCGCCGCGGCCGCCGAGGACGTTCTCGGGCGGCGCGTCGCGTGGGACACGGTGCTCGACGGGATCGCGCGGGTGCTGCCGGGCGACGTCTGGCTGACGAGCATGACGCTCCAGTCCGCGACGCCGCTCGCCGGTGCGACGACGAGCACGGCGTTGCCCGGGCTCCAGCTCAACGGCTCTGCCCGCACCCAGGAAGCCGTCGCCCACGCGCTCGCCCGGCTGGCGGTCGTCCCGGCGCTGACCGGGGTCACCCTCCTCTCGACCACCACGTCGGGCGACGGGAAGGCAGCGATCGTCCAGTTCCAGATCAGTGCGACCGTGGGAGCAGGGTCGTGAGGCGCCGCGCCGTCCGGATCGCAGCGCTCGTCGCCCTCGCGCTCCTCGTGGGAATCGCCGGCTACCTGGCGGCGGTCCGGCCGCAGCAGGCGCACGCCCGGCGCCTCGACACACGCATCGCCCAGGCCCAGGCGCAGCTCCTCGCGCTCGAGCAGGCGCGCAGCAGCGCCGCGGCCGTCTCGCCGGCCGAGCTGTACCAGCTTGCGCGCGCCATGCCGATCGCCGACGACATGCCCGACGTGCTCCTCGACCTCGACCGCGCCGCGGCCGCCGCCCACGTCCAGCTCGTCTCGGTCAAGCCGTCGCCGGACACGACGCTCGCCGACGGGTCGAAGGCGGTGCCGCTGACCGTCGTCGTCGGCGGGAGCTACGCCCACGTCACGTCGTTCCTCCGCGCGATCCGCCGCGACGTCCGGCGCGGCGCCGGCGGGATCGTCGCCGACGGCCGCCTCTTCGCCGTCGACGGGATGCAACTCGCGCTCGGCGCCACGGGCCACGCCGTGGCGGCCACCATCCAGATGAGCGCGTTCGTCTACGCCCCGCCGCCGGCGACCACGGCTCCGACGACGACCGCGACGTCGACGGCTCCGAGCGTGCCGGCGCCGGGCGCCGAGGCGGTGGGCTCGCCGTGAGTCGCGCCCAGACGCTCTCGCCGGCCGAGGCGCGTGAGCGGCGCGCCCGCATCGCGCTCGCCGCGCTGGTCAGCCTCCTGATCGCCGTCTGCGCGATCCAGGTGCCGAGGCTCCTGCACCGCTCCTCGTCCGGCGCGGACGCGGCGCCGGCCGCCGCCGCGCCGGTGGGGGAGCCCGCGGCGGCGGCCGGGGCTGCGCTCGCCGCCGAGGCCGTGGCCGCCGCTCCGGCCCCGCACCTGCGCCGCCTGCGCGGCTTCGCCTGGAAGGACCCGTTCCGCCAGCAGCCGAAGCCCGAGGCCTCCGCTGGTGCCGCGACCGCGCCCAAGCCCCCGAAGGCGGCGCCGCCGGCGCAGTCGACCGCGACGCTGCGCACCCCGCCGGCGCTCGCCGAGAGCGCCCCGCCGGCCGAGTCGAAGTCGTTCACCCCGTCGCCCGTGACGGCGAAGCCGGCCGTCGCCGGCAAGCCCGGCGTGCTGCTCCTCCTCGACGGGCACAAGCTCGGACTGCTGCGGGGCGATCTCTTCCCGACCGCCGACCCGGTCTTCCGGCTCGTCTCGTTCACCAAGAAGACGGCCAAGATCGCACTCGTCACGGGCACGCTGGACGGCGGCAGCACGACGCTCCAGCTCCGGGCCGGGCACCGGCTCGTCCTGACCGACGCCAGCACCGGGCGGCGCTACGTGCTGCTGCTCGTGCGGCCGGCGCAGGTCGTGCCGAGCGCGGCGACGTCGCCGAAGAGCTGAGACCCGTTCGAGCGATCGCGGCGATGCGCCTGGGCGCCGATATCGGGCGGGGAATGCTGCGCCGGCTCGCCAACGACGAGCAGGGCATCGCCCTCGTCCTCGCGCTGACCACCCTCCTGGTGCTCTCGTCGCTGACCGCGTCGGTGCTGGTTGCGACGGCGGTCAACCATCGCAACGCGAAGGTGTCCTCCGACGCGAACCATGCGTTCGCGCTCGCGGAGGAAGGCCTCGCGTACGGCGAGGGGAGGCTCTACAGCGCCGCGACCAGCGGTCAGGCCATGCTCGTGCCGGACACCAGCTTCTCGCAGGACGGGGGAACCGTGTCGTACTCCGGGACGCTCACGGGCAGCACCTGGACGATCGTCGGCACGGGGCGGTACGGGACCGCGAGCCGGACCGTCTCGGCCCAGGCGACCGTGCCCGAGGCGCAGACCGTGCTCGACCCGACGATCTGGAACTACATGTACGTCGACAACCCGACCGCGAGCTGCGGCCTGCAGTACTCCGGCTCGTCGGCGACGATCACCGTCCCGCTCTACAGCCGCGGCGACGTCTGCCTCAGCGGGTCGAGCCTCAAGTACAACGGCGCCGACCTCGAGGTGGGTCGGGCGCTCGACTTCAGCGGGTCGAGCATCGCCATCGGCACGTCACAGCAGCCGATCAGCAAGGTGAACGTCGTCGGCAGCTGCGCCTGGTCGCCCTGCGACAGCGCGCACGGGCTGTGGGTCGCCCCGCCGGGGCTCGGGCACACGCTCGACCCGGTCCTCTCGATGCCGGTCGTCGACTTCCAGGGCCAGTGGGCCACCTCGAATCCCGGCCCGAAGAACCCGTGTCAGGCGGGCAGCGGCGTGCCGAGCCCGTTCTTCGACAACGACGCCGCGACGACGACGGGGCCGAACAACAGCCTCGGCACGATCAACCTCTTCCCCTCGGGGCACTCGTACGACTGCAAGGTCGGCTCGAGCGAGCTGAAGTGGAACGGCAGCAACGCGCTCACCGTGAACGGGTCGTTCTACTTCGACGGGAACATCAACATCTCGGGCTCGAGCGTCCACATCACGTACACCGGCCGCGGCACGATCTACGCGAGCGGGACGATCTCCGTCAGCGGCAGCAGCCTCTCGTTCTGCGGCGCGTCGCCGTGCTCGAACTGGAACCCGAACGCGACCGACGCCAGCGGGAACTACGTCGGCAACGAGCTGATCTTCGTCGCCGGCTGCTACGTCCAGAACACGAGCCCGACGAACCCGGTGCGGCTCTCCACGTCCTCGACGTGCGAGAGCATCTCGGGCTCGAGCCTCACCTGGCAGGTCGGCTCGCTGGTCGAGGGCCACGTCCAGTTCAGCGGCTCGTCGCTCGCCGAGCAGGCGCCGGTCATCGCCGACACCGCCGACCTCTCCGGCTCGAGCCTGACGCAGATGCTGCCGTTCCACGGGCTGCCGCCAGGCGCACCCTCGGACACCAAGCCCGTGACGCCGGTCCCGACGGCGCCGACGAACTGGGACGGCTAGTCGCTAGCCGTCCGGGCCGCGGTCGAACGCGGAGGTCAGGCGGAGGAGCTCGGGGTCGCCGGCCGTGTCCGCGTCCTGGACGACCACGGTGACGACGCGCTCCGTCCAGCGGATGCCCGTGTTGTTCTCCGGGTCGGTGCGGTCGCGGACGAACGTCTCGATGCGGTAGCTCCGCCGATCCGTCCCGGTCACCGTCTGGATCGGCAGGCAGTGCGGGGCCGACCCGCAGCCGGAGATGGTGACGTCGTTGACGGTGCCGCTCGGGAGCTGGGTGGTCACGCCGGTCTGCTGGTCGGTGACGAAGTCGCCGGCGAGGAGCGGGTCCTCGGCGTAGAGCGGGTCGTAGGCGGCGTTGCCGACCGTGCCGACGTCGGCGGTCGTCGTCGCGTCGAGGCCGATCGAGTCGTAGGGGAGGGCGCTGTAGAGCTCGAGCTGCTTGTCGGCGAGCTCCGCCGCCACGGTCTTCTGCGACGCCTTGTGCAGCGACATGAACGCCTCGTCGTACCCGGCGGCGAGGCCGAGCAGCGCGATCGTCAGGACGACGAGCGCGGCCATGAGCTCGATCAGCCCGAGCCCGTCCTCCGCTTTCAGCCGCGCGAGCACGTCCGGTCCATCGGCAGCCCCGTTCGGGGACTCAAGCCCCTGGCCGGGGATGCCGATCCAGGCTCGGCACGTGGCCACCTACGCCTACAACGCGATCAACGCCCAGGGGCTCGAGCTGGCCGGCACGCTCGCCGCGCCCGACCGGGGCGCCGCCGTCGAGCAGCTCCGGCTGAAGGGCCTGCTCGCGCAGCGGCTCGACGAGGTGACCGGCGGCGCGACGGCGCGCGTCGAGTCCCCGGCGGGCGGCCTCTTCCGCAAGGTGCGCCCGCGGTCGCTGCAGATCTTCTCGCGCCAGTTCGCGACGATGATCGAGGCCGGGATGAACGTGGTGCAGGCGCTCGTCATCCTCGAGCAGCAGACCACCGACAAGGTGCTCGCCGAGGTGATCGCCCGGCTGCGCGAGGACGTCGAGGGCGGCCGGCTCCTCTCAGAGGCGATGAGCGTCCACCCGCGCGTCTTCAGCCGGCTCTACGTCGCGATGGTCGAGGCGGGCGAGGCCGCCGGCATCCTCGACGTCGTCCTCGACCGCGTCGCGCTCCAGCTCGAGAAGGAGCAGACGATCAAGCGGCGCGTCAAGGGGGCGATGGTCTACCCGACGATCGTCTTCGGCTTCGCGACGCTCGTGCTGAACGGGATGCTGCTCTTCCTCATCCCGATCTTCTCCAAGATCTTCGCCCAGCTGAACGGCCAGCTGCCGCTGATGACCCAGTGGGTCGTCCGCATGTCGGCGCTGCTGCGGCACCACTGGTACATCGTCTTCCCGCTGCTCGGGCTGCTCGTCGCCGGGTTCTTCCAGGGCAAGCGCACGGAGGCCGGCCGGCGCATCTGGGACCGCACGCGGCTGCGCCTGCCGCTCCAGATCGGCGCGACCGTCCGCAAGATCACGATGGCCCGCTTCGCCCGCTCCCTGGCGACCCTGGTCGCGGCGGGCGTCGACATCATCAAGGCGATCGAGATCACGGCGCAGACCTCGGGCAACTGGGTGATCGAGCGCGCGCTCCTCGAGGCCCGGCAGAAGGTGCACGAGGGCGCCCCGATCTCCCAGCCGCTCGTCGAGAGCCCGGTCTTCCCGCCCATGGTCTCGCAGATGATCAAGGTGGGCGAGGAGACGGGCGAGCTCGACACGATGCTCGGCAAGATCGCCGACTTCTACGAGGAGGAAGTCGACGCCGCCATCGCCACGCTGACGAGCATCATCGAGCCGGTGATGATGATCGGCGTCGGCCTGATGGTCGGCGTCATCGTCATCTCGATGTACCTGCCGATGTTCAAGATGCTGTCGCTCGTCAACCAGAGCGGCGCCGGCTAGACCCGGTCACGCCGGCGAGCGCGCTACGCGGCCGAGCGGCGGGCGAGCGCGATGCGTGCGCTCGGCACGATCGACGCCCAGGCGAGCTCGTTCTGGGCGCTGCGCGTGACGGTGATCTCCTGCAGGTAGGCCGCCACGAGCTGCCGGGCCTCGCGGTGCGCGCGCTGGTAGTCGGCCGAGTCCCGCGCAGGCCCGTCGGCCCGGGTCGACGAGCTCCCGAACGTGGGGCGGTGCGGGCGCGGCCACTTGCCGAACATGCCGTCGTGATCGACGCCGCGCGCCCGCCTTTGAGGCGTTCGCCATGATCTCCCCGTGCAGGTGACCAACGTCTCGCGGCTGCCGGGGAGCGAGCGCTCCCGCCTCTTCGAGGGCTCGGCGTACGGCGCGACCGTGACGCTCTTCTCGATCGACTACCCCGAGCCCGGGCTGGGGCCCGGCCTGCACCGCCACCCCTACGACGAGACGTGGCTGATCCTGGAAGGCCGGGCGCTGCTCCACGTCGACGGCGAGGAGCAGGAGGCCGGCCCGGGGGACATCGCCGTGGCGCCGGCGCACGCACCGCACAAGTTCACCAGCCTGACGCCGCTCCGCGTCGTCTGCGTCCACGCCAGCCCGGTCCGCATCCAGGAGGACCTCGAGCCCTAGCCGGGTCCTCGCGCTCCAGCGCCCGCGGAGCCGCATCCCGCCGAGCCGCGCCATCAGGTCGAGCCCGGCCGGCCGGACGTGAGGCGCGGCTCGAGCAGCTGCGCGAGCTGGATCGCCTTGCGGATCGTCAGGTCGACGTCGGCGATCCGTCCCGGACCACAGAAATGCACCGAGCCGGTCGCCGGAGTCCGGTGCTCCGACTGGCCTCCGCCGAAGCGGCTGTCACTCGGAACGCCATCAACCTCTGACGTCCAACTCGGTGCACGAGGGAACCTACGGGTCGCGTCCCGGCGAGGCAAGCTCTTCCGCCGCGGATCGTCCGCAAAATGCGCGAACTTCCGCCGGCGTCAGCCGGTGCAGCTCGAGCAGCGGCCGCGCAGCACCACGTCGTGGCCCGCCACCGCATAGCCCGTCCGGCCCTCGACCTTGTGCAGCACGCGCTCGAGGTCGTCGTCGACGAAGGCCTCGACCTTGCCGCAGTCGTCGCAGACGAGGTGATGGTGGTGCTCGCCGCCGGCGTGGGCCGGCTCGAAACGCGTCGTGCCGGAGCCCAGGTCGACGCGCTGGACGAACCCGTCGCGGCTGAGCTGCTCGAGCACGCGGTAGACGCTCGCGATGCCGATGCCGCGCCCTTCCGCGCGCAGGGCGTCGTGGATCTCCTGGGCGGTCAGGCAGCAGCGCTGGCGCCCGAGCAGCTCGACGACGGCGCGCCGGGCCTCGCTGCGCCGGTACCCCTTGGCGCGCTGCTCCTCGAGCGTGCTCTCCGCCCAGCGGGCGCCTTCGTCCGGCGCGGTCATCGCGTCCACGATAGCCCGTCAGGCGGCCACAGCCGAGAATGAGAACGATTATCGGAGAGCTGCTGCGAGGTGCCTCCGTTCGTGCATGATCACGCCATGGACGAACAGCGCTTGACCGGTGTGGCGCTCTTCTCGAGCCTCTCGAAGCCCGAGCTGAAGCGCCTGGCCCAGTGGGCGGACGAGGTCGACGTCGCCGAGGGCGAGGAGCTGGCGACCGAGGGCAGCTTCGCGCACGAGTTCTTCGTCATCGAGAGCGGCACCGCCGCCGTGACGCAGAACGGCGACCGGATCGCGGAGCTCGGCCCGGGCGACTTCTTCGGCGAGATCGGCCTGCTCGAGACCGTGCGGCGGACCGCGACGGTCGTCGCCACGTCGCCGATGCGGCTCATCGTCATGTTCCAGCGCGAGTTCCGCCAGATGGAGCAGGAGATGCCGAGCGTCGCCGACCGCATCCGGGCGGCGGTCCGCGCCCGGCTCAGCGAGTAGGCCGTGGCGCTCGAGCGGCCCCGGATCGACAAGCCCGAGGGCGACATTCCCTTCGACCTGATCGTCGAGGACGTCGTCGTGGGGGACGGGGCCGAGGCGACGAAGGGCGCCAAGGTCTCGGTGCACTACGTCGGCGTCGCCTTCTCGAACGGCGAGGAGTTCGACGCGTCGTGGAACCGCGGCACGCCGTTCGAGTTCCGGCTCGGTCGCGGCCAGGTGATCCCCGGCTGGGACGCGGGCGTCGCGGGGATGCGCGTCGGCGGCCGGCGCAAGCTCACGATTCCCTCGGCGATGGCGTACGGGGCGCGCGGCGCGGGCGGCGTCATCAAGCCGCACGAGCCGCTCGTGTTCGTCGTCGACCTCCTCGCCGTCGACTAGGACCGGCTCAGCTTCGCGAGGTCGTGCAGGACGGCGGCCGCGGTGATCTGCGCGTCGTAGAGCACCCGCTCGCGGCCCTGCGGGTCGACGAGCACGGTGTACGAGCTGTGGCTGATCACGCCGTTCGGGCCCGGCTGGGCGGCGATGTTGTACTTCTTCCAGACCGGCGCGAGCTGCGCGCGGGTCCCGGCGACGTAGCTGAAGGTCGCCGGCAGGCGATGCTTCGCGACGAACTTCTCGACCGCGGCGGGCGTGTCGCCCTTCGGGTCGACGCTCACCGCGATCACGCGCATCGCCGGCTTGCGGCTGAGCACCGCGCGGAGGTTGTCGGCGATCAGCGGGCACACGTCCGGGCAGTGCGTGTAGAGGAAGGTGACGGCGAGCCAGCGGCCGCGGTCGTCCTGGGGCCCGACCGTCTTCCCGGCCTGGTCGCGGAGCGAGAAGGGCGGCGCCGCGGACGGCGGCTTCAGCAGGAACCCCTTCGTCGGCGACGGCATCTGGGCGGCGGCCTGCATGCCGTCCGTCGCGTCCGAGCTGCCGCCGCAGCCGGCTGCGGCGACGGCCAGGACGACGAGGCCGAGGAGCGGGCCGAGCAGCCGGGTCCTCATCCCACCAGCTTATGCCGCGCGAGCCGTCGCCGGCCCCAGAAGGCCGCGGCCCCGAGGACGACGAGGGCGGCGGCGCCGACGATGATCTTCACGCGGTCGCTGTTCGCGCTGCTGCCCTTCGGCGAGCTGAGGGGCGGGAGCGCGACCACGACGCCCGACTGCGCCGCGAGCTTCTGGACGGCGCGCGCCGCGGCGTTCGCCATCGCCGCGCCGTCGGCCCCGGGTGCCGGGATTGTGTCGACGACCGCCTGGTCCTTCGGCGTCGCGAGCCCGCCGGTCGAGGTGGCGAGACCGTTCGGCATGACGACGAGCAGCCGGCCCTTGTAGAGGAACTTCAGCTCCTGGCCGAGGAAGCGCGCGTACGTCTTCGGGATCTTCCAGAGCGCGTAGACCGACCCCATGTCGTAGCGGGTGCCGATCAGCGCGACGCGGATCGTGTACCCGCGCGCGCGGGCGTCGGCGAGCACGCTCGTGAGCTGGTTGACGTTGGCGGAGGGGACGCCGTCGTCCTGCGGGACGAACAGCGGCTTCGTCAGCAGGTAGTCGCTCGCGGGGTCGCCGTCCGCGCGGGCGGCGGGAACGGCGATGCCGAGCGCGAGGGCGACGAGCGCCGCCGCGACGACGAGCGGCCTAGCCAAGGATCGACCTCGCGAGGAGCGCGACCTCGACGGCGGCGGCCGCACCGGCGCCGAGGGCGACGAGCGCGGCGAGGAGGCGGATGCGGACGCTGGTCATCCTGTGGCGTGATCCTCGAGCGTGAGGGACACGGGCTTGCCGTTCACCGCGAGGGTGAACGCGAGCCCCCAGTGGCCGACCATCACCAGCGCCGGCTTGGTCTGAGCGTAGACGCCGGGTGAGGTCTCGGAGAGCCGGTACTCCTGCGACGGCATCTCCATGTCGAGCATGTCGAACTCGAGCAGGACGTCGGCGCCGCGCACCGGCCTGCCGTTCCGCGTGATCGCGACCCGGAAGTCGTTCGTCACCGCGGCCTTGTTCGGCGCGATGCGGAACGCGAACTCGTAGCCGCCCTTCTTCACGGTCGTGCTGACCGGCCCCGGGCCGACGTGCTTCGCGATGCTGCCGACCGATGCGAGCGCCTTGGGGGGAGGCGGCAGCGACGACAGCACGGCGGCCGCGGCGACCGCACCGGCGACGAGCACCAGCTCGCCGGAGACGAGCCGGCGAAGCAGGCGCGCGGTGGCGACGCCGACCTCGGGCTCGCCCTCGGCGATCGCGAGGCGCGGCCGCGTCCGCAGCAGGTTGCCCGAGGCGAGCAGGAGCGCCGCGAGCAGCAGGCCGATCTTCACGAGCAGCGCCTTCCCGTACGAGGTCTGCCACAGCGACGCCAGCGTCGGCAGGTGGATGATCGTCGCGCCGACGCCGGAGCCGATCAGGAGCAGCACCGAGCCGAAGGCGACGTTCGAGAAGCGGGGCACGGCGATCACGAGCCCGGCGACGCGCTTGGCCACCGGCAGGCTGCGCCAGAGCACGAGCAGCCCCGCGAGCCCGCCGACCCAGAGGCTCCCCGACACGAGGTGCAGCCAGTCCAGCAGGAGCGACACGCCGCGCGGGCTGGTCTGGGCCGCGTGCCCGGCGAGGCCCGGCACGAGCAGCACGGCGGCGGCGGCGAGGGCGGCGCCGGCGGCGGCCAGGAGCTCGGCGATCGACCGCTGCTCGCGCTCGGGCCGGTCGATCCAGATCGCCGCCGCCGCCGCGACGACGAACAGCGCGAAGACGAGCCACAGATAGAGATAGCCGCGCCCGAAGGCGGACGCGTCGAGCAGCGGGAACAGCGCACCGAGGTCGAAGGCCGACCGGAGCGCGAAGTCCGCGGTCGCGATGACCGTGTAGACCGGGATCGCGATCAGCGCGATCGCCGAGGAGACGGCAAAGGCGATCGTCACGGCGCGCAGGCGGGTCCCGTCCACGCGCCGCACGACCGGGCGCGCGATCCCGAGGCGGAGCGCGAGCAGGCCGATCGCGCCCATGACGGAGATGAACGCGACCCACCGCGCGATCACCAGCCGCGGGGTCGCCGCCGTCTCGGAGGTCGACGGCACGGGGAACTGCGGCGCCGGCCCCGCGTTCGGGCCGATCGCGAAGGTGAACGCGCCCCGCACGGGGTGGCCGTCGACCGAGATGGCGCGCCAGTAGACGAGGTACCAGCCCTCTGCGAGGTGCTTGACCGGGACGACGATCGTGTCGGGGTTCGTCGGCGACCGCCGGGGCGCGCCGGTCGTGTCCTGCTTCCCGAACTCGTCGCTGACGGAGATGATGGCGAACCGCGGCTCGACCGCCTCGTCGAACGTCAGGGACACCTGCTTCGGCGCGGCGTTCAGCGTGGCGCTCGCCACCGGCGACGTCGTCACCAGGTACGCGTGCGCGGAGGCCGCGGCCGGCAGCCCGAGGGCTGCCGCCGCGACCGCCGCGAGAACCGCGAGGCGCCCGGCGCTCATGCGAGCGAGCGGCCTCCCGTCGTGCCGCCGCTCCGGACGAGCAGCGCCGCTCCGCCGACGATCAGCCCGAGCGCGCCGAGCACGATCGCCACGATGTCGAGCGTCGAGGTGCCGCCTCCGCCGCCGAGCGACGAGACCGCCTCGATCGTCGGGGCCGGGGTGTCGCCCGACTCGGGCTGGTTCCAGTCGACGACCGACCCGTCGCTGTACGTCTGCTCGACGTCGAACGAGTAGGTCTTGTCCGACGCGGCCCGGCCGAGGAACTGGAAGGTCGAGTCCTCGCCGGTCGGGACGTCGCCGCCGCTCCAGGTGACCTTCGTGATCGTCGCGTCCTCGCCGGAGCCGGTCTGCGAGACGGTGCGCTTCCAGCCGGGCGCGGGCGAGAACGAGTCGATGCTGAAGCCGGCGGGCGGCGTCAGCACGATCTGCGTCGTCGTCAGGCCTTCCTTCTCCGTCGGGACGGCGAGCGTGAACGACTGGGTCTGCGCCGCGAGTGCGACCGGCGGGCTGACGTGCGCGTGCGCCGAGGCCGAGGCGGCGACGGCGAGGGCCGCGGTCGCGACTGCGGCGAAGACGGCCGGATGCTTGCTCATGTTCGTGGAGCTCCTTGGGATTCAGGGTTTGACGGTGAGGGTGAACGGCGCCGTGATGACGCGGTGGTTCACCTGGCACTGCAGGAAGAGGCGCCACGTGCCCGGGACGGGCACCAGGACGCCGATCGTGAGCTTCCCGGGCGTCGCCGACGTCCCCGTCACCTTCGCCCCGCCCAGCACGCTGGTGCATCCGGCCGCGTCCGGCGCACAGACGTGCGTGTGGAAGTAGTCGAGCGAGCCCCGGCGGAAGAAGACCGCATGGGCGAGCGCGCCGTACCACGGGGTGAAGGTGGCCGGCTTCCCGCTCGGGTCGGTGACCGTCGCGGTGAGGAAGCCGGGGACGACCGCGTGCAGCGTCGGGTCGCCGTGCAGCGTGAAGCGGTAGCCGTCGACGGTCACCGTGCGGTGGAAGGCGCCGATCGGCCTCGGCGTGTACGTCCCCTTGACGGTGATCGATCCGAAGAGCTGGAAGTTGGCCTGCGAGCCGGTGGCACTCGCGGTCACCTTCGGATAGGCGTCGACGACCACCCGGTACGGCCCCGGCGCGGGGAAGACGACCGACTGGCCGATCGTGCCGTCCGCCGAGATCGACGGATGCCGGTGCACCATCGTCGAGAGGTCGCGCCGCACCATGATCAGGTGGACGCCGGTATGCGGGCCGGCGCCGGTCCTGAACTGCGTGAGCGGCTTGCCGTCCGGCTGCCGGATCGTGAACGACACGTGCACCGGCACGCCGGCCCGCACGGGGCCCGACGGCTCGAAGTGCACGAGCTTGTACGTCTTGGCCGCCCCGACGACGGGGAAGCTCGGGTTCGACGAGCCGCCGCCGCAGCCCGCGGCGACGAGCACGACGAGGGCCGCGAGGGCCGTGAGGCGCAGGGTCATCGGTCTCCTCTCGGGAACAGGTAGTCGCGGTGCGGGGCGACGTAGCCGCCGACCTCGAGCACGATCTCGTCGCGCGGACGGAGCGCGATCCGGCGCGGGTCGCCGGTCGCCCGCCGTCCGTTCACGAAGGCGGCCACCCGGCCGCGGAACGTCAGGAACCCGTTCCGGCCGAGCCTCCGGCCCCAGACCGCGAACAGGTCGCCGAGCGTCCGCCGCCCCGAGACCTCGACCACGCCGGTGGGCGCGGTCGTGCGCAGCGGGGCGTCGCACCCGCCGATCCCCGCCGGGACGACCACGACGCGGCGGTCGGCGAACAGCTCGAGATGCACGCGGTAGCGCGTGCCGAGCGGTCCGCAGCGCAGCGCCGCCTCGGGCCGGTTCGCGGTCGGGTGGTAGCGCGGACCGACCCCGATCGGCCAGGGATACACGGGCGGGGGCGCCGCGATCACCGCGTCCCCCGCAGCGTGTGCTCCTTGACGGTGAGGCTCGTGCCGAGGGCGGTGACGCCGGCCGCGAGGGCGAGCGCGCAGAGCGCCCGCGCCCCGGCCGCCGGAAGCGACGACACGACCACGCCGTGGCGGAACACGCCGAGCGAGCCGAGGCTCAGCGCCGCGGCGCCCGCTCCGACCACGCCCGCGAGGTGGCTGCGACGCGCGCCGTGCAGGCGGACGAAGGCCACGGCGAGGGCGGCGCCGAACGCGGCCGCGACGGCGATCTGCCCCCATGCGACCCGGCCGGTGGTCGCGTCGGCGGTCGTGAACGACACGAACGCCGTCAGCGCCGCCGCGCCGGCGGCGGCGCCGAGCGCCGTCGCCGCCGGCCCGCGCAGGCCCGGCCGGGCCCGCAGCACCACGCCGACGGCGCCGACCAGCAGCGCCGCCCCCGCGAGCCACCCCCACGGGCTGGGGCGGTCGACACGCACGAACGTGCCGCCGATCGTCACCCGGCGTCCGTCCAGCTCGGCCGGGATCGTGAAGCGTGGCGCCGGACCGCTCGTCGCCGCGTCGTAGGGCGGCGGCGAGAGTCGATGCTCGTGCCAGACGAACTCCGGTCCCGAGCCGACCTTCTGCCACCCGCGGCCGCGCTCGGTGAGCTTCTCCGCGACGGCGGTCGTCGACGCCCGGTTCGCCCACGTTCCCTGCGGCGAGATGCGGAGCATCGGCTCGCCCAGGTCGCCGCGGATCACGAGCGTCGCGTCGTGCACCCGCACGCGCAGGTCCCGGTCGCCGTCCAGCACGCCGACCGAGACGCCGGGAAGGGACGTCGGCGCGAGCACGAGGCGGTAGTCGAGGGCGACGGTCGCATTCCGGGCGTGCGCCGACGCGCCCGCGGGGGCCGCGAGCGTGCAGGCAACGACCAGTGGCGCGATCCAGCGCCGTCCCACACGTCCTCCTTCACTCGGGCACGGGCCGCGGATCGCGGCGCCTCGTGCCGATGCCGACGGCCCCTAGCGGGCGGGCGGCGCGCGACCGGCTGCGGCGGAGGCGAGCGGAGCGGCCACGGCGAGCGCCGGGGCCAGGGGAAGACGGACGGAGGCGGGCCGCAGGGCGACGCGCTGCCGGGCGCGGCGGGCGGCGAGCCTGAGGACGGCGCGGCCGAGCCGGAGGAGCGCCACGACGAGCGCGGCGACGACGGCGGAGGCGGGGATCGCCCACCAGCCGCCGTGCCCGGCGATGCCTGCGGCGCCCGTCGGGTGCCCGGCCGAGAAGAGCTCCTCGAGGCCTTCCTGTCCGGCGTACACGGCGAGCAGGACGCCGGTGGTCAGCGCCCACAGCGCCGGGACGGGCAGACGGCCGAGCGGCCCGGTCTCGCCGGTGCGTGCGGTGCGGACGACGCGGCGCAGGAAGGACGACAGCGCGGCGCCGGCGGCGAGCACGATCCACGGGACGAGCGAGTGGAGGTACGAGTGGCCCTGTGCGGCGAGCTCGGCGTCGGCCCGCGAGCCGTAGGCGAGCAGGTAGCGCAGCTGGTGCACGACGAGGGCGGCGGCGGGCACGACGAGCAGGACTGCCCTGCCGTCGAGCCTCGAACGCACGCGGTCGTCCATGCGGCCAGGCTAGCTCACGAGGACCGGCGCGGCGCCGAGCCAGGCGGTCGTCCGCCGCCGGAGCACGTCCTCGTCGGTGACGGCCCACTCGTGCGTCCGTGCGTAGAGCTCCTGGGCCCGGATGTCGGGCCGGTCGGGGACGATCCGTTCGAGCAGCGAGGGGTCCTCCCGTGCAGGCTCGAGGACCTCGGACGCCAGTGAGCCGTAGAGCCGCAGCAGATGCGCGCGGGTGGGTGCGTCCAGGCCGGCGGGCCAGGCGACGCTGTCGAGCCCCGTCGCGCCCGGAAGCGGGCGCGGCCGGCGGTCGAGCCCGGTGACGCCGGCGTGCGCGAGGGCGTCGAGCGCGATCTTGCGGTAGGTCGTCAGCTTGCCGCCGGCGACGCTGACCAGGCCGGTGGGGCCGGTCGAGAAGACGACCTCCCGCCGGGCGCTGGTCGTGCTGCCCGAGCCGAGCGGCAGCGCCCGCAGGCCGGCGAACGTCGTCCGCACCGGGCCGAGGCCGCCGATCGCGGTGGACGCCTCGCGCAGCACCTCCGCGACGTCGGCCGGCGTCGCCTCGACGTGGTCGGGGCCGTCCTCGTGGAGGGTGTCGGTCGTGCCGAGCAGCAGCGTCCCCTCCCAGGGGATCGCGAAGCTGACGCGTCCGGCCTCCTGCGGGATCGTCACCGCCGCGCCCCAGCCCTCGCCGCCCTCGACGACGACGTGGACGCCCTTGCTGAGGCGGATCGAGGGCGCCGCGGAGTCGTCCTCGAGCAGGCGGACCCGGTCGACCCACGGACCGGTCGCGTTCACGACGCGCCGCGCGCGGACGCGCACCTCGGCGCCGTCCGCCGAGACGGTCGCCTGCCCGGCCGTGACGGCGGTCGCCTCGGCGTAGTTCAGGACGACCGCGCCGGCCTCGGCTGCGGCCCGCAGGTTCGCGATCGTCAGGCGTCCGTCGTTCGTCCAGGCGTCGGCGTAGATCGCCGCGGTCCGCAGGCCGCCGGTGTGGAGGGGCGGCACGAGCGCGCGGGCGCGGGCGGCGGTGAGCGGCCGGTGCAGGCGGGAGCGGGCGAGGGCCGAGTAGAGGAGGATGCCGCTCTGCACGAACCACGGGCTGTACGGGCCGCCCGGGTAGAACGGGAAGACGAAGCGCAGCCGCTGCACGAGGTGCGGCGCGACGGTCTGCATGAGCATGCGCCGTTCGGCGTGCGCCTCGCGCACCAGGCGGACGTCGCCCATCGCCAGGTAGCGCAGCCCGCCGTGCACGAGCTTCGACGAGGCGCTCGACGTCGCGCCTGCGAAGTCGCCCTTGTCGACGAGCGCGACCGAGAGGCCGTGGGCGGTCGCCGCCTCGGCGATCCCCGCGCCGACGATCCCGCCGCCGATCACGAGCACGTCGAATTCCCGCCCAGCCAGGCGCTCGAGCGCCTCCGTCCGTGACTCCGTCACGGCGGCGACGATACCGGCGCCGGCAGGAGTCCACACGGTCGACGCCGAATCACGGAAGCGCACGATTGCGTGTCGATCCAGAGCGCCGGCTGGACTCCGTCCGGCGCAGCAGCGAGGATTAGCGCCGAGGCGCCGGTCGAAGGCACTTTGACGGGTGAGGTCGGGCGAAGGTGCCAACTGACCCACCGACCGCAGCGCAACCGGCTCGTTCCGGCGACGTCGCCGGCCACCAGGCCGGCGGCGCCGTCCGCGAAGAGCCGCTCACGAGCCGCCGAGGCGCGAGCGCGAGCCGCCGGGGCCAGGCACGCGCCTGTCCCGTACCAGGCCCCGGGGACCCGGCCGGAACGGGCTACGGGCGGAGGTGGGAGGTGTCGACGACCTCGAAGTCGGCGCCCGTGAGGCGGCCGAGCTGGTGGAGCTGGTCGTTCGACCAGTGCGCGTCCGGGGCGCCGCTGATGTACCAGGGCGAGCCGTTGTCGGCCAGGATCATCCCGTAGGTCTTCAGCGCCTGGGCGACGATCCGCGCCTGCGGCGGCAGGTGCGCGATGTCGACGCTCGCCTTCAGGCGCACGCGGAGCCCCATCGGCGGCAGCGCCGCGTCCGTCTCGCTGCTCGCCTCGTGCCGCGCCGGATAGACGTAGGCGTTCCGCGTGCGCGGCGCGGTGAAGCGGAGCGCGTGGTCGATCCGGCCCGCCTTCACCTCGTCGTAGCGCGCCAGGCCGGGCAGGATCGGGAGCCCGGCGGCGTCGGCCGAGGTCCAGCCGGCGGGCCGCAGCTTGTTCGACCGGAGGCTCCAGATCGCGCCCGAGCCCGCCGCCCAGCCGGACGACGTGCGGTGCAGCGCGTACAGCTCGTAGAGCGTGCACGAGTCGCGGTCGACGATCAGCGCGTGCCGGTCGCCGCCGTCCGGCTTGGGGTCGCCCTCGATCGGCACGCCGGCCGGGATGGGATACGGCCCCTTGTCGCTCTCGTCCGCGTAGTCGAACGTCACGCGCGACTTGGGCGTCGTCTTGCCGTGCACGACCACGTAGGGGATGCCGATTCGCGAGCCGTCGTACAGCCCGGACCCGAAGTCGGGGTGCACCGACGACCCGAGGCCGATCGACGCCACGAGCCGGGCGGAGCCCGCCGCGACCGGCAGCCCGGTCACGGGCTTGTTCCAGACGTTCGACGCGGGGAAGACCGGACACGCGGCGAGCGTCGGCGCGGGCGGCGCGGCGGCTCCCGCGAGCCCGGCTACGGCGACCGCCGTCACGGCCGCGGCGATCGCCGCGAGCGCTCTCACGGCTGGAGCAGTAGCACGTCCCACCCGTCGCCGCGGCGGACGTAGACCTCGCGCTCGTGCAGGCGGTCGTCGCGGTGGCGCCAGAACTCGTAGCGCTCGGGGAGCACCCGCAGCCCGCCCCACCACGCCGGGCGGGGCGGCTCGGCCGGCTGCGCGGCGACGGCGGCCTCGAGCTCCGCGCGCGACCCGATCGGCTGCGACTGGCGCGACGCGGCCGCGCTGCGCCGCGAGCCCGCGGGACGGGAGGCCCAGTACGCGTCCGACTCCTCCGACGACAGACGCTCGACCGGGCCCTCGACACGCACCTGGATCCCGGGCCGGTGGAAGAGCAGCGCGGCGCGTGGGTTCGACGCGAGCTCGCCGCCCTTGCGCGACTCGTAGTTCGTGAAGAACACGAAGCCGCGCTCGTCCGCCTGCTTCAGGAGCACCATCCGCACCGACGGCCGCCCGTCGGGCGTCGCCGTGGCGAGCGCGACCTCGTCGCCCTCGATCCACGCGTGGAAGCGCGCCAGCGGATCGACGGTCATCCGGTTGCCTCCTCGACGCGGTCGCACCCCGGCATGCAATCAGCCGGCCAGGCTGGGCTCGCCGCCTTCGACCAGTTCGCGCACCTTGCGCGTCAGGTCGTCGGCGCTGAACGGCTTCTGCAGGAACGCGATGCCGGGCTCGAGCACGCCGTGGTGGTCGATCGCCGAGTCGGTGTAGCCGGACGTGTAGAGCACCTGGGTGCCCGGCCGCATCGACGCGACGGCCTTCGCGACGTCCGGCCCGCTCATGCCGGGCATGACCACGTCGGTCACGAGGAGGTCGACCGGCCCGGAGTGGCGCCGGAGGAGCTCGAGCGCCGACGGGCCGTCGGCCGCCTGGAGCACCGTGTAGCCGCTCGTCTCGAGGATCTCCGCGACGAGGCTCCGCACGACGCCCTCGTCCTCGACGAGGAGGATCGTCTCGCTGCCGGCCGCGGGCGCCTCGGCCGGCGCCGCCTCGGGCGTCTCCACCGCGGCCTCGACCCGCGGCAGGCGGATCCGGAACGACGAGCCGAGCCCCGGCTCGGACTCCACCTCGATGGTGCCGCCGCTCTGCTCGACGACGCCGTAGACGGTGGCCATCCCGAGGCCGGTCCCTCCGTGCTTCGTGGTGAAGAACGGCTCGAAGAGGTGCTCCCGCTCCTGGCGCGACATGCCGACGCCGGTGTCGGTGAAGCTCAGCTCGACGTACTCGCCGTCGGGCGTCGTGACGTTCGCCGTGGCGATCGTCACCGAGCCGCCGTTCGGCATCGCGTCGCGCGCGTTGACGGCGAGGTTGACGATCACCTGCTCGATCTGCGTCGGGTCGGCCTGCACCCAGCCGAGGTCGGGGTCGAGCAGCGTGAGCAGCTCGACGTCCTCGCCGATCAGCCGGCGCAGCATCGTCTCCATCTCGGTGACGGCGGCGTTGAGGTCGAGGACGCGCGGCTGGAGCACCTGGCGCCGGCTGAACGCGAGCAGCTGCCCGGTCAGCGAGGCCGCGCGGCTCGCGGCGCGGCGGATCTCCTCGGCGTGGCGGCGCAGCTTGGGATCGTCGATCCGCTCCGTGAGGAACTCGCTGTAGCCGCCGATCGCGGTGAGCAGGTTGTTGAAGTCGTGCGCGATCCCGCCGGCGAGGCGCCCGACCGCCTCCATGCGCTGCGCCTGGAGGAGCTGGAGCTCGAGGTCGCGCTGGCGGGTCAGGTCGCGGATGACGACCATGTGCCGGCCGGGCTGCACGTTGGCGGTCGCCGTGAACTCGATCAGCCGCCGTCCGCCGTCCGGCCGCTCGACGACGGTCTCGCCCTCGGTCGATCCGCGCTCGACGAAGCGCTGCCACCGGCGCTCGACCGGCTGCTCGGGCAGGAAGCCGTCGAGGGGACGGCCGAGCGCCTCGTCCGCTGCGAGCCCGAGGAGCTCGGACGCCGCCTCGTTCACGTCGGTGAGGAGCCGGTTGTCGTCGAGGATGATCATCGGCACCGCGGAGCGCTCGAAGCTGGCCGAGAACAGCTGCTCGGCGGCCTTGCGGTCGGTGATGTCGATCACGTGCAGCACGCGGTGCCGTGGCTTGCCGTCGTAGTCGTGGACCGTCGCGACCGCGATGTGGGCCCACATGACCGAGCCGTCCTTCCGCACGTAGCGCCGCTCCGTCTCGAGCGTCCCGCTCGCGCTCTCGTCGAGCTCCTGCTCGAGCCGCGCGACGAGCGGGCCGTCGTCCGGGTGGACGATCGCGCGAGTCCCCAGCGGAAGCAGCTCGTCGCGGTCGTAGCCCAGCATCTCGGCGAGCCGCTCGTTGATCTGGACGAAGTGCCCGTCGCGGTCGATGAGCGCCATGCCCGCGGACGGTGCGTCGAACGCGCCGCGGAACCGCTCCTCGCTCTCCGAGAGGGCACGCGCCGCCTGCACGTGCTCGGTGACGTTCTCGAAGGTGACGGCGATCCGGGTCGGCCCGAGGGCGAAGATCTTCAGCGCGAGCAGCCGCGGGGCGACCCGGTCGTCGCCGAACTCGACCTCGCCCATGTCGACCACGTCGCGCTCGCTCGCCAGCAGGCGGCGGAAGACGGCCTCGATCGGCTCGGCGGCGGTGCGGAGGACGTCCTCGATGCGCCGGCCGAGCACGTCGGCGACGGGGATGCCCATCGCCTGCTCGCTCGCCGGGTTCGCGTACTCGAGCCGGAAGACGTTGTCGGCGCCGAGCGTCCAGACGTGGAGCGCGGTCCGCATGTGCTCGACGACGAGACCCTGCGTGCGCAGCTCGTCGGCCAGCCGGCGGCGCGCCTCGAGCTCCTCGCCGCTCTGGAGCGCGGCGCTGACGAACTCGGCCATCAGGCGCGTCGTCTCGAGCGCGATCTCGTCGAACGCGTGCGCCTGGTGGGACGCGATGCTGAGGAGCGCGATCACGCGCGAGCCGCGCATGATCGGCGCGCTGATCACGGAGCGGAAGCCGGTGCGCTTCGTCGCCTCCGCGTCGACGCGAGGGTCGACCGAGGTGTCGGGCGCGTAGTGGGTCTCGGCGCTGGTCAGGGCGACGTTCGCGAGGCTCGCGCCCTCCCGTGGGCGGTAGCCGACGAACGGCGCGGCGGCTCCCGTCGCGTACCGCCAGACCAGGCCGGTCGAGTCGAGCCAGAGGACGACCGCGCCGTCGGCGCCGGTCAGCTGCTGGGTCCGCTCGAGGATCGCCTGGGTGACGGCTTCGGGCTCGAGCGCGAGCGCGGAGATCTCGCGCTGCATCTCGACGATCGACCGGAGCCGGTCGATGCTCTCGTGGAGGCGCTCCTCGTTGTGCTTGCGCTGGGTGATGTCGCGGAGCGACGTGTGGATGCGGCCGTCGTCGAGCAGCCGTGCTGCGAGCTCGACGTCGACGAGGCTGCCGTCCTTGCGGCGGAAGCGCCGCTCCCCGCGGAGCTCGCGCCGGCGGAGGAACGTCGCCCCGTGCAGCGTCCCGGCGGCGGCCTGCTCGTCGGCGAACAGGTCGCGGTCGTGCAGCGCGGAGAGCTCGTCGACCGTGTAGCCGAGCAGCTCGGCGGCGGCCTGGTTGCCGGCCAGCACCGTGCCGTCGGCGTCGAGCACGAGCATCGCGTCGGCGCTCTGCTCCACGAGCGCGCGCGACGCGCGCTCCGAGGAGGCGAGGCGCGCGACCAGCTGGGCGTTGCGCAGGGCGACGGCGGCCGAGCGGGCCATCAGGCCCATCGTCGCCGCGGCCTCGGCGCCGAAGGCGGACCGCTCGCGCGCGTGGACGCTCAGGACGCCGAGGGTCCGGTCGCCGTGGACGAGCGGCGCGAGCACGATGCTGCCGCCGCCGAGCCGCGCCGTCTGGGTCGCCTCGGCCGTCTCTTCCGCGTACAGGTCGTCGATCACGAGCGTCTTGCGCTCGGTGAAGCAGCGGCCGCCGACGCTCGCGTCGATCGGGATCGAGGCCCCGGCGAGCGGGGCCGACGAGCCGACCGCGACCGTGAAGACGAGCCGGCTGCCCTCGGGAACCGTGAGCGCCGCGCCGTCGCCGTCGAGAGCGACGCGGGCGCCCTCGACGACCGCGGTCATGACGGAGTCGATCTCGCCCGTGAGCGAGGCGATCTCGAGCTGGCGCTCGACGAGCTCCGAGAGCTCGTGCCTCATGAAATGAGACCGAGCCGCAGAGCGGTCGCGACCGCCTGGGTCCGGGTCGCCGCACCGAGCCGCTCGCTGGCCTTGCGCAGGTGCGTGCGCACCGTCTCGGCGCTGATGCCGAGGCGGCGGCCGATCTCCTCGTGCTGGAGCCCCTCGGCGAGCAGCTCGAGCACGTCGAGCTCGCGCTGCGTGAGGCGCTGCGTCCGCTCGGAGGTGCTGCCGAGCGCCGGGTCGAGGTAGGAGCGACCGGCCAGCGCGGCCTCCAGGGCGCGCACGATGTCGGACAGCGGAGCCTCCTTGAGCACGAGCGCCGTCGCGCCGGCTTCGAGCACGTCGCGGGCGAGCGTCTGGTCGGCGTCGGCGGTGTAGACGACGATACGGGTCTCGGGCGCCGCCTCGCGCAGCGCGCGGACGAGCTCGAGCCCGCCGAGACGCGGCATGCGGAAGTCGACGAGCGCCACCTCCGGCTGCTCCTCCTCCGCCAGCCCGAGCGCCCGCCGGCCGTCCGTGGCGGGCCCGACCACCGTGAAGCCGTTCTCGGTCAGGTACGGACCGACCGCCGCCACGAGGGCGGGGTGGTCGTCGGCGAGCAGGCAGCGGGGTTCGGTCAACGCGGTACCTCCGGACATGTCAGGCGGCGTGGACGCGGGCGCGTCCGACGAGGGCTTCGAGATATGCGCCGCCCTTCACCACACAATCGGCAGCGCCGCGCACGTCTTCAACGCGCGCGGCGTCCCCGGAGGTGAGGACGACGACGGGAATGGCAGGGTCGGCGCCCTGGAGGCGCTCGACGACCTCGACGCTCCGCCCGTCCGGCAGCTCGTCGTCGTCGACGACGGCCAGCGACCAGTTCGAGCGTCCGGCGAGCTCGCATGCGCCGGCGACGGACTTCGCCCGGGCGACGACGATCCCCTCGACCGCCTGCTGGAGCGCAGCCGTCACCAGCTCGGCCTCGGCGTCGTCCCGCTCGACCAGCAGGACGGCGACCGAGCCGTTGGTCGCTCCGGCGGCGGGCTCGAGGAGGCGCAGGCCCTCCTCGGCGAGCACCAGCTCGCCGGTCTCGAGCAGGCGGAGCACCACGTCGACGATGCGTGCATCCCACTGGGCGCCGCGCTGGCGGCAGAGCTCCGCGACGATCTCCTCGGTGGTCCGCGGCTTGCGGTAGAGCTGGCGCGACGACATCGCCTCCACGGAGTCGGCGACGGCGACGATGCGCGCGCCGAGCGGGATGTCCTCGGCCGCCAGCCGGTCCGGGTAGCCGTCGCCGTCCCACCGCTCGTGGTGGTGCCGGACGATCGGTCGGGCGCCGGCGAGCAGGTCGAGCGGCTCGAGCAGCTTGTCGCCGATCAGCGGGTGCTGCTTCGCGATCAGCCACTCCTCCTCGTCGAGCGCCCCCGGCTTCAGCAGGACGCGGTCGGGGATCCCGATCTTCCCGACGTCGTGGAGGATCGCGCCGAGACGGAGGGTCTCCATCTCGTCGGCGCTCAGGGAGAGCACCTCGCCGATGCGGACGGCGAGCGCGGCCAGGCGCTCGCAGTGCCCGTGCAGGTAGGAGTCGCGTGCCTCGATGGCGTTCGCGAGCGCGCTGGCGAGCGTGGGGGCGAGGAGCCGCTCGCGCAGGTCGTCGCGGCTCGCGCTCGCGCGCTCGAGCGCGTGGTTGACGGCCGTGTTGAGCTGCGCGTGCGAGAACGGCTTCGTCACGAGGCCGGAGGCGCCGCGCGTGAGCGCCTCGCTCAGCGTGTCGTAGGTCCCGGCGCCGGTGACGAGCAGGATGGGCAGGGAGGCGCGGCGGGCGCGGGCGGCCTCGACGAGCTCGAGCCCCGAGAGGCCCGGCATGACCACGTCGCTGACGGCCAGATCGAAATCGTCCGTCTCGAGCAGCGCCAGCGCGCGCTCGGCCGTCTCCGCGCACTCGACCTCGTGGCCCGAGCTGCGGAGGATCTCGGCCATCAGGCTGCGGACCACATCCTCGTCGTCGATGACCAGGATCCGACTCATGCATCTCCCCCTTGCGCGAGCGGCAACCGCAGGACGAACGCGGCGCCCCGTTCCCGGTTCGTGTCGAGGACGAGTGTGCCACCGTGGGCCTGCGCGATGCCGAGGCTGACCGAGAGGCCGAGGCCGGTTCCGGCCCCGGCGCCTTTCGTGGTGAAGAACGGCTCGAAGATGCGCCCTGCCAGCTCCGCGGGCACGCCGGGCCCGTCGTCCGCGACCGTGACGACGGCCTCGCCGTCCTCGCGGCGGACGTCGACCCACACGGTGCCGCCGTCGCGCATCGCCTGGCGGGCGTTCGCGATCAGGTTGAGCAGGATCTGCTTGAGCTGGTTGGAGCTCGCGTGCACCAGCGCGTCCTCGTCCGAGAACGTGGGGACGAGCTCGACGCCCTTGTGCGCGTTGGTGCGGCTGACGAGCGTCAGCGCCTGCTGGACGACCTCGCCGATCGCCACGACCGAGCGCTCCTCGGGGTTCTCGCGCGCGAAGTCGAGCAGGGCGCGGACGATGTCCTTGATCTCCTCGCCGCTCTGGCGGATCAGCTCGAGCCGCTCGGCGGCCTTCGAGCCGGGGACGGCGTCCTTGGTGAGGAACTCCGTCAGACCGAGGATGGCGAACAGCGGGTTGTTGACCTCGTGCGCGACGCCGGCGGCGAGCTCGCCGACCGCGGCCAGGCGGCCGCTCTGCACGAGCTGCTCCTCGATCCGGCGCTGGGCCGAGCGGTCGGTGACGGTCTGCACCTGTGTCAGCCGCTCGCCGTCGGCGCCGGCGGCGAGCCGGACCTCGACGGCGACGGGGAGGAGCGCGCCGTCGGAACGCCGGTAGGTCGCCTCGACGTGGCCGCGGAGGTTCGCGCTCTCGTGGACGACCCACGGATACGGCGGCTCGGCGCCGACGATCTCGTCGACCGTGAGGCGCAGCAGGTCGCAGAAGGCCGGATTGGCGGCCAGGACGGCGCCCGTGGACGGCGCGGTGGCGACGACCGGGATCGGCAGGGCGCCGAAGAGCGCGGTGAGCTGCTCGTGGTCGAGACCGGAATTGGGGGAGGCGTTTTGTTCCACGGTGCTGTAGAAAGAGCGTGCGGGCGTAGGGCAAGCACTATCCAGCCTCTTGTCAACGGTGACCATCCCTCCACACGTTCGACGGCCGTCACCCGTTTCGGGGATCCCCGGACGGCTGTGGCGATGACCCAGTCCGACACCGTCACCTGCGTCGTCGCCGACGACCATCCGGCCGTGCTGGAGGCCGTCGCCGAGTACCTGACCCAGGCCGGGATCAGCGTGCTCGCGCGGGCTCACGACGGCGAGGAGGCCCTCGAGAGGATCGAGCAGCGCAAGCCGCAGGTCGCGCTCGTCGACGTGCGCATGCCCCGGCTCGGCGGCATCGAGGTGACGCGCCGCGCCAAGCGCTCGGCGCCGAACACGGCCATGCTCCTCTACACGGGCTACGGCGACCGGGCGCTGCTGACCGAGGCGCTCGACGCGGGGGTGCGCGGGTTCGTGCTCAAGGAGGCGCCGATGGAAGACCTCCTGCGGGCCGTCCGCTCCGTCGCGGCCGGCAACACCTACGTCGACCCGGTGCTGGCGGGAACGCTCGCGGCGTCGTCGGTCGGCTCGCAGATGCCGCAGCTGACCCAGCGGGAGCGCGACGTGCTCCGCCTGCTCGCCGACGGCCTCTCGAACGAGGAGATCGGCAAGCGCCTCTTCATCTCGGCCGAGACGGTGCGCACGCACGTCCGCAAGGCGATGGAGAAGCTGGACGCGGACACGCGTACCCAGGCGGTCGCCCGGGCGCTGCGCGACCGGCTCATCGCGTAGCGGTCGCCGCGCCGAGCCCTGCGTGCCTGGTCCATCGCGCGGAGCGGTTCGCACCTCGCAGCCGGCGCGAGCGATCGACCAGGGACGCGAGGTGGACGACCGGCCCGAGCTGCGTCAGTAGCTGTCCAGCACGGCCGCGCGGCGCGACTCGCGCTCGAGCAGGCGGAAGAGCAGGTACGCGCCGACGCCGTAGCAGGCGCCGACGCTCAGCTCCGTCCACACGAGGCCGCCGACGTCGACGAGCGAGGCGCCGGCGGCGACCTGGCGGGCGGCCATGATCCCGTGGGTCAGCGGCAGGCAGCGGGAGATCGCGCTCAGCCACCCGGGGAGCTGGTCGATCGGGATGTTGACGCCGCAGAGCAGCAGCATCAGGAAGTAGCTCAGGTTCGCCGCGAACCAGAAGTCCTTTGCGCGCAGCCCGATCGATCCGAGCAGCATCCCGAACGCCGTGCACGAGCACGCGGTGGCCACGACCACGGCCGCGAGCGACGGCACGGCGGCCCAACCGGGGTGGAAGCCGAGGACGACCGCGCCGACCGCGAAGCCGAACGCGGAGACGACGAGGCCGTTCGCCAGCACGGGCAGCCCGCGCCCGAGGAACACCGCGGCCCGGTTGCCGGGCGAGGCGAGCAGCGGGCCGAGCGTGCCGAACCAGCGCTCGTTCGCGATGGCCATGGTCATCCCGTAGACCGACGCCATCGCGCACACCTGCACGGCGTTCCCGACGACGTAGAAGCCGGTGTCCTGGGCCTTCGCATACTGGCCGAGCTTCGCGAAGAAGATGATCTGGAAGAGCGGCGACCCGAGCATCGTCGGGATGTAGATGGACGGCCGGATCCAGTTGAAGAGGCCGCGGTACGAGATCACGCCGCCGACGAGGAAGACGCGCAGCCAGCGGGTCATGTCAGCGAGAGGGTCGCGTCACGGCGCGCCCGCCGCTCGAACCAGCCGAGCGAGATCGCGGACGCGCCGATGCTGGCGAGCCCGAGCAGCAGCGTCATCCCGAGCGGGCCCCAGACGGCGCCGCCGATCGCCGCGTCGCGGAGCGCGCGGGCGCCCCAGGTCGGCGGGAGGATCCACGAGATCGGCCGCGACCACCCCGGCAGGACCGACAGCGAGAAGATCAGCCCCGACGCGATCCAGACCGGGTACTCGAGCAGGTTTGCGAGCGCGTTCGCGTGCCGGTAGAGGATGAACGACGAGCCGAGCAGCAGCCCGAAGAGGCCGAGCGACAGGAGCGTCGCCGGCAGCGCGAGGAAGAACAGCCACGGGTGGACGAGGTGCAGCGGGACGCCGAAGAGGATGCGTCCCCAGACGAGCGTGGCGGCGAGGGCGTATGCGCCGGTGACCGTGTTCGCCAGCGAGAACGGGAAGTAGACGAGCGGCAGCGGCGCGGGGGCGGCGACGCCGAGCTCCAGCGTCCCCTGCCAGCGCTGCCACTGGATCATCCCGCCCGACGCGAACAGCGTCGTCGACCAGATGCCCATCATCCCGGCGCCGAGCGCGGCGTAGAGCAGCGTCCCGGACCGTCCGCCGGTGCGGAACATGTAGAAGGCGATCGTCGCGAAGATCACCGGCTGCACCGTCGAGGTGAGCAGGAAGAAGCTCGACGTCCCGAGCATCTTCAGGTTGGCGACGAAGCCCGCCCTGATCAGCCGCAGCGTCCTCACTCGGTGACCAGCGCGACGTAGGCGTCCTCGAGCGTCGGCTCGCGGCTCGCGACGCGCCCGACCGAGACGCCGTCGAGGCGCCCGAGCAGCTCGTGCGTCAGCTCGCGGTCGCCGGTCGACTGGACGACGAGGAGCTGCTTCTGGTCGCGGTCCTCGACCACGACCGCCGTTACGCCCTCGACCGCGCGGAGCCGGTCGAGCACCGGGTCGTCGATGCCGAACACCTCGATCTCGGTGACCCGGCCGTCGGCGACGCCCGCCTTCAGCTCGGCCGGCGTGCCGTGCCCCACGATCCTGCCGTGGGCGATCACCGCGATGCGGTCGCAGAGCTCGTCCGCCTCGAACATGTAGTGGGTGGTGAGGAGCACGGTCTTGCCCGTGGCGATGAGGTTCGCCATGAGGGCACGGAGCTCGCGGGCGCCGACGGGGTCGACGCCGATCGTCGGCTCGTCGAGGAACACCACTTCGGGGTCGTGGAGGATCCCGCGCGCGATGTGCAGCCGCTGGCGCATGCCGCGCGAGTAGCCCTCGACCCGCTCCCGCTCGCGGCCCTTCAGGCCGACCAGCTCGAGCACCTCGTCGATCCGCCGGCGCTGGTCGCGACCCGAGACGCCGTAGAGCTCGGCGAAGTAGCGCAGGTTGTCGAGCGCCGAGAGGCGCTCGTAGAGGCCGCGGTCGCCGCCGAAGACGTAGCCGATCCGCTTCCGCACCTCGCGCGCGTCCGAGACGACGTCGTGGCCGAGCACGCGCGCCTGCCCGCTGGTCGGCAGCAGGAGCGTGATCAGCATCTTGATCGTCGTCGTCTTGCCGGCGCCGTTCGGCCCGAGCAGGCCGAAGAGCTCGCCCCGCTCGACGGCGAACGACACGCCGCGCACGGCTTCGACCTCGAGCGGACGGCGCCGGACGACGCCCGTCGTCGTACGGTACGTCCGCCGTAGCTCGATGGCCTCGATCACCGCCACCCTCCTGACCCTAGTCGTCGCGTCTGCCGTCGTCGGGCGAAGCGTCGACGGACGGCCGATCGAGGCCGTGCACCGGCCGGGAACGGGCCCGCGCGTGCTCGTCGTCGGCTGCATCCACGGGAACGAGTGCGCGGGGACGGCGGTCGTGGCCGCGCTGCGGCGGCTGCCGGCCCGCGACGACCTGTGGCTCGTGCCGACGCTCGACCCGGACGGGGAGGCGCGCGGGACACGGCAGAACGCGCACGGCGTCGA
>DASZWI010000207.1:0-13773 GCA_035546715.1 Gaiellaceae bacterium
CATCCCCGGCATCGAGATCGCAGCGCCCGACCGCACCGACAGGAGCAGCGGGCGGGCGGCGCCGCCGAACACGAGGCCGCTCTTCGCCTCCAGCCCCCGGACGTGCTCGTCGATCTGCGCGACGACCTCGGCCGGCACCTCCCCGGTCTCCAGGTAGGCGCGGCAGGCGTCGGTGGTCACCGTGAAGCCGGCCGGGACGGGCACGCCCAGGCGGGCCATCTCGGCGAGGCCGCAGCCCTTCCCGCCGAGCAGCTCGCGCCCACCGGGCGCGACCTCGTCGAAGTCGTAGACGAACGTTGGCACGGTCTTGACGGCGGTGGCCATGGCGGGCGCTCCTCGGTCGGGGACTCGCCCTCACCGTCGCGCCGCCGGAGGCCTGCGCGCATCGGGAGAAAGGGCGAGTCGCATACGGGTTTCGCCGCGGCCTCGATCAGCGGGCGGCCGGAGGCAGTCGCCCGCCTCCTGCACGACGCTGGACGAGATGACGACGTCGCTCGCACCGTTCACCCAGGCCCTGATGCTCGCCGTCGCGATGCTCGTGCTCGTGTTCGTCGGCGCCTGGACGCGCCGGATCGAGCTCCGGCCGCGCGACCGAGGCCCGCACCGCCGCAGGCGCCGGCCGCGCCACCGGCACGAAGGCCGGGCGACGTGATCGTCGTCGGTGCGGCACCGCGCCCCGGCCGGCGACCGCGCTCCGGAGAAACCACGGAGCGCCGCTCCGGGGCGCGCGCGATGCCGCCTCGCTCGGCCTCGTGGAGTCTCTGCCCCGACGTGAACGAGCCGAGGAGGAGAGCGACGATGGACGCCCAGCCGGTCGACGCGGGGACGGCGACCCTGCCGGCGGCCCACCCGTTCGACGTGACGGAGGCCTGCGACCGCCTGCGGGAGAAGGGCGGCTACGAGGTCGTGCACACGTCGCCCGGCCTCGAGGTCGGCGTGTACGCCCTCGTCGCGCCCGAGCCCGACCGGCAGCAGCCGCACGCCGACGACGAGATCTACGTCGTCCTCGAGGGGCGCGGCGTGCTCGACGTGGAGGGCGAGCGGGTGGAGCTCGCCGAAGGCCGCGCCGTCTTCGTGCCGGCGGGTGCAGAACACCGCTTCAGCGGGTACGAGCAGCTCATCGTCCTCGTCATCTTCGAATCCGCGCGCCGATGACGGGCGCAGCCGCGCCCGGCGACGCGCCGGCAGGCCCGCTCTCCGCCGACGAGCTGCGCCTCCTCGACGCCTGGTGGCGCGCCGCCAACTACCTGTCCGTCGGCCAGATCTACCTGCTCGACAACCCGCTGCTGCGCGAGCCGCTCACACCGGAGCAGATCAAGCCTCGACTGCTGGGGCACTTCGGCACCACGCCGGGCCTGAACCTCGTCTACGCGCATCTCAACCGCGCGATCCGCGCCCGCGACCTGAACGCGATCTACGTCACGGGTCCCGGCCACGGCGGCCCGGGCCTCGTTGCCAACGCCTACCTCGAGGGCACGTACAGCGAGGTCTACTCGCACGTCGGCGCCGACGAGGACGGCCTGCGCGCGCTGGTCCGCCAGTTCTCGTTCCCGGGCGGCATCCCCTCGCACGTCGCGCCCGAGACGCCCGGGTCGATCCACGAGGGAGGCGAGCTGGGGTATGCGCTCGCGCATGCGTTCGGCGCGGCGTTCGACAACCCCGACCTGGTCGTCGCATGCGTGGTCGGCGACGGCGAGGCCGAGACCGGCCCGCTGGCGACGAGCTGGCACGCGAACAAGTTCCTCGACCCTGTCGCCGACGGCGCGGTGCTGCCCGTCCTGCACCTGAACGGCTACAAGATCGCCAACCCCACGGTGCTCGCCCGCATCCCGGAGGCCGAGCTCCTCTCCCTGCTCCGCGGCTACGGCTGGCAGCCGCTGGTCGTCGCAGGGGACGACCCGGCCGAGGTCCACCAGACCTTCGCGGCGGCGCTCGACTCGGCTCTCGACCGCATCCGGGCGATCCAGGCGGACGCCCGCGCCCGCGGCTCGGCCGAGCGACCGACCTGGCCGATGCTGGTCCTCCGCACGCCGAAGGGGTGGACCGGCCCGCAGGAGGTCGACGGCGTGCCGGTCGAGAACACGTGGCGCTCGCACCAGGTTCCCGTGCTCGGGGCGCGCGAGAACCCGGAGCACCTGCGCATCCTCGAGGAGTGGCTGCGCAGCTACCGGCCCGAGGAGCTGTTCGACGAGCACGGGCGCCTGCGACCGGAGATCGCCGCGCTCGCCCCGGCGGGCGACCGCCGCATGAGCGCCAACCCCCACGCCAACGGCGGGGCGCTCCTGCGCGATCTCGAGCTGCCCGACTTCCGCGACTACGCCGTCGACGTCCCGGAGCCAGCGGTCACGTCCAGCGAGGCCACCCGGGTGCTGGGCGCGTTCGTCCGCGACGTGATCGCGCGGAACCCGCACAACTTCCGCCTGTTCGGCCCGGACGAGACCGAGTCGAACCGCCTCGGGGACGTCTTCGAGTCGACGGATCGCGTCTGGGAGGCGGGGCTGCTGCCTACCGACCAGCACCTGGCCCGCTCCGGCCGCGTGCTCGAAGTGCTCTCCGAGCACCTCTGCCAGGGCTGGCTCGAGGGGTACCTGCTCACGGGCAGGCACGGCCTGTTCAACTGCTACGAGGCCTTCATCCACATCGTGGACTCGATGTTCAACCAGCACGCGAAGTGGCTGAAGGTCACGCGCGGCATCCCGTGGCGGCGGCCGATCGCCTCCCTCAACTACCTCCTCTCGTCGCACGTCTGGCGTCAGGACCACAACGGGTTCTCGCACCAGGATCCCGGGTTCATCGACCACGTCGTGAACAAGAAGGCCGAGATCATCCGCGTCTACCTGCCCCCGGACGCGAACACCCTGCTGTCCGTCGCCGACCACTGCCTGCGCTCGCGCCACTACGTCAACGTGATCGTGGCCGGCAAGCAGCCGGCGCTGAACTACCTGTCGGTGGACGAGGCGATCGTCCACTGCACGCGCGGAGTCGGAATCTGGCGGTGGGCCTCGAACGACGAGGGAGACGAGCCCGATGTCGTGCTCGCCTGCGCCGGCGACATCCCGACCCTGGAGACGGTCGCGGCGGCCGCGATCCTGCGCGAGCGGCTGCCGAACCTCAAGGTGCGCGTCGTCAACGTCGTCGACCTGATGCGGCTCCAGCCGGAGTCCGAGCATCCGCACGGCCTGCCCGACTCCGAGTTCGACGCCCTGTTCACGACGTCGCGGCCCGTCGTCTTCGCCTACCACGGCTACCCGTGGCTGATCCACCGGCTGACCTACCGGCGCCGCAACCACGCGAACCTCCACGTGCGCGGCTACAAGGAGGAGGGGACCACGACGACGCCCTTCGACATGGTCATGCTCAACGACCTCGACCGCTTCCACCTCGTCATCGACGCGATCGACCGCGTGCCGGGGCTCGGCGAGCGGGCCGCGCTGCTGCGGCAGGAGATGGAGGATGCGCGGCTGAGAGCGCGGGCGTACACCCGCGAGCACGGCGAGGACGATCCCGCGATCACCGGCTGGGCCTGGACGCACTGAGCCGCACGCCGCGATGAGCCGTGCACTCGTGGTCAATGCCGGCTCGACGAGCCTGAAGCTGTCCGTCGTCGACGACGCCGGCGACTCGCTGGCGGTCGCGTCGCTCGCCGGCGCGCCCCGGGACGTCGACGTCGTGGCGCACCGTGTCGTGCACGGCGGCAGGCGCTTCCGTGCACCGGTGCTGCTCGACAAGCGGGTCCTCGACGAGCTCGACGAGCTCACCGAGCTGGCGCCGCTCCACAACGGGCCGGCGCTCCGCGCGATCGCCGACGCCCGCGCTGCGTTGCCGGACCTCCCCCACGTCGCGGTCTTCGACACGGCGTTCCACGCCACCATCCCCGAGCTCGCGTTCGCGTACGCCGTCCCGGAGCAGTGGCGCGAGGCGTGGGGCATCCGCCGCTACGGCTTCCACGGGCTCTCCGTGCAGTGGGCGGCCGAGCAGGTGCGGGTCGAGCGGCTGGTCGTCTGCCACCTCGGCGGCGGCTGCTCGGTCACCGCCGTCCGGGACGGCCGGTCGATCGACACCACCATGGGCTTCAGCCCGCTCGAGGGGGTGCCGATGGCGACCCGGTCGGGCTCGATCGACGCGGAGGCGGTGCTGCACCTCCTCCGGACCGGCCGCCGCACGCTGGCGGAGATCGAGCACGACCTCGAGCACGAGTCGGGGCTCCTCGGCCTCTCGGGCGCGTCGGCTCGCGTCGAGGAGCTGGAGTCGCTCGCAACGCCCGCGGCCCGGCGCGCGCTCGACGTCTTCGCCTATCGCGTGGCGCTCGCGGTCGGGGCGAGCGCCGCCGCGCTGCTCGGGCTCGACGCCCTCGTCTTCACCGGCGGCGTCGGCGAGGGCTCGGCGCGCGTCCGCGCGGACGTCTGCGCCCGGCTGACCCACCTCGGTGTGGAGCTCGACCCGGCGACGAACGGCCGGGGCGCGGCAGACGCGGCGGTCGACGTGCAGGCCCCTCGAAGCCGGGTTCGCGTGGCGGTCGTCCGCGCGCGGGAGGACGTCGTCGCCGCTCGGGCGGCGCTTGCCGTCCTCGCGGCCCGGTGATCGTCACGCGTCGATCTCGCATGCCGCCACCGGCACGACGCTGACGCTGCCGTCCGACCATTCGACGACCAGGAACGCCGGCTCGCCGTCGAGGTCGACGAGGACGTCGATCACCCGGCCGTGACGGTCCGGGCTGCGCCCTCCGTGGCCGGCGCTGGCGATCGCGACCGCGCGGCCGACGGGATCGAGTGTCTGCGACATGCCTCCGCCTCCTTCGCTTCCCCGCCACTCTCGCCGCGCGGACGGGGGTGCGCATCCGAGGGGGCGCGGATCGCCGGTCAGTCGATTCCCGCATGCGGACGGGCCGGTCGCGACGGACCCTGACAGCGTGACCCTCACGACGAGCCCACCCGCTCGGGGCGCCCAGCTCGACGACGGTCCGGTCGCGCTCCTGGCCGTCCACTGGCGTCTCGCGATCGACACGGCAGAGGCCGCGGTCACGGCCTCGCTGCGCGCCGAGCTCCTCCCCGGGGACTACTGCCGGGAGGAGCTCCAGCACCTGCGGGCTGAGAGCCGCTGGCTCGAGCACGCCGCGCTGCGATGACCGCCTCTCCGCCGCGGCGCGAAGGCCGCGACGGAGAGGGAGAGCCGCTCAGACGGCGCACGCCGCGGGCGGCTCCGGCACCTTCGCCAGATGCTCGACGGGTACGACCAGCACCGGGCACGGCACGCCGTGGAGCAGCTTCTTGGCGACGCTCCCGTGGAGGAGCGTCCCGACGAGCCCGCGGCCGTGCGTGGCGATCACGACGAGGTCGGCGTCCTCCGCCTCGGCGACGCGGGCGATCTCGCTCCCCACGGCGATCGTGCTCTCGCGAACGAGCACGAAGCGCGCGTCGATGCCTTCGGCCTTCAGCTCGTCGACCTGGCCGGAGATCCGCCGGCGGACGTCGCCCTCGTCGGCGAGGGCAGAGGTGCCCGCGGCGCGACCGACGAGCAGCTGGTCGACGTGCAGGACGAGCAGCTCGGCCCCGGGCTCGCGCGCAAGGTCGCGAGCAAAGGGCAGCGAGCGGCTCGCCAGCTCGGAGCCGTCGGTCGCCCAGACGATCTTGCGGAACATGGTCGGCTCCTTCCGTTCCGCCGCGGCGGGACTGCCGCGGCGCTCCCACGCTTGCAGCCGGACGTCTCCCCGGCATCCGCCGGGACGCGGATCGCGCCGGTGGGGAACTACGCGCGCGCCCGGACGAGCGGTCAGGGCGTCCGGCGGCGGAGGCCGGCGGCGCCGAGCGCGCCGACGACGACGGCGGGCCTGCGTCAGGCAGCGGGGATCGCGGCGATGCCGGGCAGCGGCTCGCCGGCGAGGAAGGCGAGCGCGGCGCCGCCGCCCGTCGACGCCCACGAGACGCGGCCGGACAGGCCGAGCTCGGCGAGCGCCCGCAACGAGTCCCCGCCGCCGACGACCGAGTAGGCGTCGGCCGCCGCGATTGCACGTGCGACGGCTTCCGTGCCCGCGGCGTAGGGCGGCAGCTCGAACGCGCCGAGCGGGCCGTTCCAGAAGATCGTCCGCGCGGAGGCGATCGTGGCCGCGAACCGCTCGCGCGTCACCGGGCCGATATCGAGCTCGACCCATCCGTAGGGGATGTTCTCGGCCCGGCAGACACGCGAGGCAGCGTTCCCGTCGAGCCGCTCGGCGGCGACCACGTCGTCCGGCAGCTCGACCGGGAAGTCGAGCGGGTTGAAGACCCGAAGCTGCGCTGCGAGCTTGCCGCCGACCAGCACGGCGTCGGCCCGTCCCCCGAGGCGGCGGAGGACGGCGAGCTTGTCGTCGACCTTCGCCCCGCCGCAGACGAGCACGAACGGCCGCTCGACCTCGCCGAGCAGCCGTCCGAGACGATCGACCTCGCGCTCGAGCAAGAGCCCCGCATACGCGGGCAGGATCTTCGCGACGCCGACGGTCGATGCGTGCGACCGGTGGACCGACCCGAACGCGTCCTGGACGAACAGGTCGTGGCCGAGTGCGAGCGCGTGGGCGAACGCGGGATCGTTGGCGGTCTCGCCCGGGTCGAAGCGGGTGTTCTCGAGGACGGTCAGGGGGCCGTCGAACAGCTCCCGGAGCCGTGTCTCCACCGGCGCCAGCGAGAACGACGGGTCGTAGCCGCGCGGCCGGCCGAGGTGCGAGCAGACGGTGATCGCGGTCGCGCCGCGCTCGCGGAGGAGCTCCAGGGTCGGCAGGGCCGCCCGGATCCGCGTGTCGTCCGCCACCCGGCCCTCGCCGAGGGGGACGTTGAGGTCGGCGCGCACGAGGACGCGCTTGCCGTGCACGTTCACGCCCGCGATCGAGCGTGGCCGCTGCCACGTCGGGTCGGGTCGGACGGCCGCCGACGCCATCGTCAGACCGCCACGGCCTCGAGCTCGGGCGAGTACGTGCCGGCGCGCGCGGCGCCGTTGAGACGCGCGCGGTGCAGGAGCGCCGCCTGGGCGGCGGGCACGTTCGCCGCCTCGCCCCTCCAGGCGCGCAGCGCCGGGCCCTGCAGCGCGCGTCCGTACGAGAACGAGAGCTGCCAGGGATGCGGGCCGCGCGCGTTCATCGCGTTCAGGTGCGCGGTGGCGTCCTCGTCGGTCTGGCCGCCCGACAGGAAGACGATGCCCGGGACGGCGGCGGGGACGTAGCGGTACAGGCAGTCCAGGGTGCGCTCGGCGACCTCGTCGACGCCGGCGCGGTCGTCGGCGTCGTACCCGGACAGGATCATGTTCGGCTTGAGCAGCGTCGCGCGAACGTCGACGCGCTGCGCGTCGAGCTCGGCGTAGACCGCCTGGAGCACGCGCCCGGTCGCACGCGCGCTGTCCTCGAGCGAGTGGTCGCCGTCCATCAGGACCTCGGGCTCGACGATCGGCACGAGCCCCGCCTCCTGCGCCAGCGCGGCGTAGCGCGCCAGCGCGTGCGCGTTGGCGCGGACGGCCATGCCGCTCGGCCGGCCGTCGCCGACCGAGTACGTGGCGCGCCACTTCGCGAAGCGCGCGCCGAGCGTCCGGTACTCCGCGAAGCGCTCGCGCAACCCGTCGAGACCCTCCGTGACGGTCTCGTCCGGGGCGCCGGCGAGCGGCTTCGCACCTCGATCGACCTTGATGCCGGGAATCATCCCGCGGCCCGCGAGGAGCTCGGGGAACGGCGTCCCGTCGGCGGCCCGCTGGCGGATCGTCTCGTCGAACAGGATGACGCCGCTCAGGAATGCGTCCACGCCGGGGGCGGCGAAGAGCAGCTCCCGGTAGGCGCGGCGTGCAGGCTCCGTCGACTCGACGCCGATCTGGGCGAAGCGCTTGGCGATCGTGCCGGCGCTCTCGTCCGCGGCGAGGATCCCCTTGCCGGGTGCGACGAGCTCGCGGGCGGTGGCGTGCAGCGGGTTCACGGCTCCTCCGTTCGGACGGTGTGCGCTCAGCGTCCCCCGCCGCGGTGACCGGCGCATCGGCGCCCGCGCGGACCGGGGCTGCGGGTTTCCCGCAGGCGCCCGACGCCACTGGCGGCGGCACAGGGGGACGGCGACGCCCGCAGGAGGCGCAACCCGGGATCCGTAGAAAGTCCGGACCGCAGATCGGTGCAGCCCCGGACGGCTCGGAGGCTCGCCCACGGCATCGTGGGCAGGGCACGAGGGACGGATCGCCGCTCGGCCGAAGCTCGGAGGGACACCAGAAGGAACCCAGCCGCGCACCCCCTGAGGCTGCGGACGACACCGCGCTCGTGAAGGTCAGACGAAGGCCCGTGACCCGGGCCTTCGTTTTTGCGCCGACGCCGCACGCGCGTCCGAGATTGCCTACCGCGCGCGCGGTCGCAGCGGGGGTCGACTGAGATCGAGAGCCGCGGCGAGCAGAAGCGTCGCGGCCCAGACGTTCGGTGGGTCGAAGAGGAGCGCCTCGCGGTCGCCGATCCGGTCGCAGACGAACCACACGACGAGCCAGAGCAGGGTCATCACCGCACCTCCAAGTCGTTGTCCAGGCAAGCCTGACCGGCCGGGTCCTGCTCGGCATCGGGCCGGACGCTGCTCTCGGCTTCCGTAGTTGCCCGCAGCGGGTCGAACGGGAGTCCCCGATGGCAGGCGGGCTCGCACGGGCGACGCTGAGCGGAGACCGATCGAAGGAGGAGCCATGAACGGAATCGTCGTCGGAGTCGACGGCTCGCCCGGCTCGCAGGCCGCCCTGGCCTGGGCCGCGCGCGAGGCGAAGGTGCACGGCAAGCCGCTGACGCTCATCTGCACGTGGCAGCTTCCGGTGGGGTCGTACGGCTGGCCGACCCTCCTCCCCGAGCTGCTCGACGACTTCAAGGCGGTGGCGGCGGACCAGCTCGCGAAGGCCTGCGACGCGGTCGGCCCGGCGCTCGACGGGCTCGAGGTGACGCGCACCGTGCGCGAAGGCTCGGCCGCGAACGTCCTGATCGAGGCGTCCGAGGGCGCCGACCTGCTCGTCGTCGGGACCCGCGGGCACGGCGGCTTCGTGGGCATGCTGCTCGGCTCGGTCAGCGCCGCGTGCGCGCACCACAGCCGCTGCCCGCTGGTGATCGTGCCACCCGAGCGGACGTGACGCCGGGCGGCGACGTCACGTCCGCCGGCGGTCGGGTGGGCCGCCGGCTGCGCGGGACGCCTACGCCGCGTGCGCCCGCTCGCGGCGCACGGGCCGCCGGCGGCGTTCGTCCTTCGGGTGGACGACGACCACGGGACAGTGGGCGTGGGCCGCGCAGTGGTGGCCGACCGAGCCGAGCACCATCCCCTTGAGGCCGCCCGAGCCGCGGGACCCGACCACGAGCAGATCGGCGTGCTTGGACTCGTCGACGAGCACCTGAGCCGCGCCACCGGTCTTCGCAGCCGTCACGACGGCGATGCCCGGGTCCTCCCCCAGGACCTCGCGCACGAGCGTGCCGGGGAACGCCTGCGCCTGCTCGCGCAGCTCCGACCAGTCGAGGCGAAGCGGTGGGATACCGACCGTCGCGATCGCGGGCGGCGACCACGCGTGGACGACACGGAGCGTTCCCGCCGTCAGACGGGCCTGGTCCGCGGCCCAGCGCAGGGCCTCCGCGGCGATGGGCGAGCCGTCGACGCCGACGACGATGACTGGCTTGGACATCACGTCACCTCCTTGCCGGCAGCCTGCGGGCAGGCCGTCGAGGCCACATCGGCGCGCGCCCTGATCGCCTGTCGGTCGATTCCCCGATCGGCGGGCGCATCCCGCGGCGCCACGGCTTTCCCGCAACTCCCGCCGAGATTGGCCGCAGCGCGGTTCCGCGCCGGCGCGGATGGCCCGCAGCGCCTCCGGCCCGACGCTGTGGCCACAAGGCCCGCCACACCGGCTCGGCCGTCACGCGAAAGGACAGAACGATGCGCAAGTACCTCGAGATCGGTGGCCTTCTGGCCGGCGCGGTGCTGATCGCCTTTGGCGTTGCAGCCATCGTGATGGGCTTCAACGGCCGCTCGACCGTCAACAGCAGCCTCGCGCAGGAGAAGATCGTCGGCACGCCCGACATGACCCCGGCCGCGATCACGGCCGAGGCGAAGGCAGCCGGGCTCGACGTCACCAAGATCTCCATGCCGACCGTCTCGGTCGCCGGCAAGGCGATCACGAACGGCGACCGCGCCCGCGCGTTCGCGACCTACATGCGGATCCACGCGCTCGAGGCCACGGGCGGCCTGACGTACGCGCAGATGCCCCGCTACGCCTCGAAGGACGGCAAGGGCACGAACGACGCGAAGGCCGCGCTCACGAGCGCGAACGGGCAGCCGCTCGACAACCCGGCCCGCACGGTCTGGATCGACGAGACGGCCCTGTCCACGGCGCTCAACACGAGCTACATGGCCTCCCAGCTCGCGCTGTTCGGCATCGTCGTCGGCGTCGCCCTGCTGCTCAGCGGGGTCGGCTTCGTGATCCTCGCCCTGGGTGGGGCGCTCCGCAACCCGGAGACGAGCCTCGGCTTCGTCCTCCGGCTCGCGCATCGCGGCGCCGGCTCGACGGTCACGGCCTCGTGACCCACCTCGTCCCCTTCGGCAGCGCCGGGAGCCGCGACACCGCGGCTCCCGGCCGTGCCTACGCGGTCGCCTGGCGGCGCGGGGACGAGGGGACGGTGTCCGGGGCGCTGCGCGCCGACCGCGACGGCCTGCACCTGCTGGGCCGGTCGGGAGCCGTCCGCATCCCGTTCGCGGAGGTCGCCCGGCTGTCGATCGACCGCAGCCGGACCGGCCGGCTCCGCGGCCTGCCGGCCATCTCGCTCGTGCTCGCCCACGGCGAGGCGGTCCGGATCGCGAGCCTCGAGGGCGCGGGCGCGCTGCACGAGATCGTCGCGATCGTGGAGCGCGCGGGCATCCGCTCCGGCTAGCGGCCGTCGGGCCTACTGCAGGTCGACCGGCAGGAACGCCACCAGCGTCGTGCCGGCGCCGGGCTGCGACTCGATGGACAGCGTCCCGCGCAGCAGCGCGAGACGCTCGCGCATCCCGACGATCCCGAGGGCGTCCTTCCGCACCTCCTCCGGCACGAAGCCGCGCCCGTCGTCCTCGATCACCGCCGACACGCCCGGCCCTCTGCGGGTGAGGAGGATGCTCACGTGCTCCGCCTGGGCGTGCTTGACCACGTTGGTCAGCGCCTCCTGGACGAACCGGTAGAGCGTCGTCTCGATCTCGGGCGGCAGCCGCCCGTCGAGGTGCGCCTCCACCCTGGCCGCGACCCCGCTGCGCTCGGAGAAGGTCTGCGCGAGGCGCTCCAGCGCGGCGACCAGCCCGAAGTCGTCGAGCGCCGAGGGCCGCAGCTCGACCGCGAGCGCACGCACGTCCTGGAGCGCCTGCACGACGAGCTCCCGCACGCCCTCCTCGGCGGCCGCCGCCTCGTCCTCTGTCGGAGCCGCCCTGATGGACTTCAGCCCCAGCAGGATCGAGGTGAGCGCCTGACCCGTCTCGTCGTGGAGCTCGCGCGCCAGACGGCTCCGCTCCAGCTCCTGGGCCTCGACGACGCGACGCACCGTGTCGCGAGCGACGCGACCGGACAGGTCGACCGCGACCGCGGCCCGCGCCGCGAAGATCTCCGCGAGCCGCAGGTCGGCCTCGGTGAAGCGCGCGCTCTTGCCGAGCTTGTCGTGCAGCGCGATGATCCCGATCGGCTCGCCCCGGACGATCAGCGGCACCATCAGTCCGGTGCGGACACCGAGCCGGCGGGCCTCCTCCTGGTCGATCTCGGGATCGTCGAACACCGAGTCGACCCGCGCGCTCTGTCCGCGCTCGAGCACGCGGCCCGACTTCGACCCGTACCGTGGGAGCCGGTGGCCGAGCACGCTCGGGGTGTCGCGGTCGACCTCGTCGGCTGCGACGATCGAGAGCGTCTCGTCGTCGGCGGGCAGCGCGGCGAACGCCAGCCTGGCGCCGATCAGCTCGCGGAGCTTGCGGCAGACGAGGTCGAGCATCGTGTCGAGCTCGGTCTGCTCGACGATCGATCGGACGACGTCGTGCAACGACTCGACCTGGCGCGACCAGCGGGTGGCGGATTCGTAGAGACGAGCGTTCTCGATCGCGACCGCCGCCTGGGCGGCGAGGAGGGTCACGATCTCCTCGTCGTCGGCGGTGAACGGCTCGCCGTCCGCCTTCTCCGCGAGGTAGAGATTGCCGTACGGCACGCCGCGAAGCTGGATCGGCACGCCGAGAAACGAGCGCATCGCCGGATGGTTGGGCGGGAACCCGACGGAGCGGGGATCGTCGCCGAGGTCGGCGAGTCGGAGCGGCTGCACGTCGCGGATGAGCACCCCGAGGATCCCTCGACCGCGGGGGAGCGAGCCGATCGCCGCGTGGTGCTCCTTGTCGATGCCCGTCGTGACGAACCGCTCGAGCTCGGCGCCCGACTCGTCGATGACGCCGAGCGCGGCGTACCGCGCCTCAGTGAGGCGCGCCGCCGTCTCGACGACCTTCTCCAGCAGCGCGTCGAGGGACAGCTCGGAGTTGAGGCCGATGGTCGCGTCGATCAGCGCACGGAGACGCTGGTCCTGCTCCGCGAGGGTCATCGAGGCCAGCCTACCGCCAGCCCGCCGTCGATCCGCCGCGAGCCGGGTCGGGCTGCGGCAAACCCGCATCCGGATCGGGGGAGGCGCCGATGGCGCTCCCCGTGCGCACCGGGACACTCGAGCTGACCTGAAAGGAGGAGCGACCATGAAGGCGCTCGTCTACCACGGGCCGGGTGAACGCGCCTGGGAGGACGTTCCCGACCCCAAGCTCCAGGACCCCACGGACGCGATCGTGCGCATCGACTCCAGCACGATCTGCGGTACCGACCTGCACATCCTGAAGGGCGACGTCCCCGAGGTGCAGCCCGGCACGATCCTCGGCCACGAGGCCGTCGGGACGGTCGTCGAGATCGGAGCCGCCGTCACGACCCTGGCCCCGGGCGACCGCGTGCTCGTGTCGTGCATCACGGCCTGCGGGCGGTGCCGGTTCTGCAAGGAGGGCCGGTACGGGCAATGCACGGGCGGCGGCGGCTGGATCTTCGGCCACCTGATCGACGGCCTCCAGGCCGAGTACGCCCGCGTCCCGTTCGCGGACACGTCGGTGTTCAAGGTCCCGCCCGACCTCGACGACAGGCAGGTGCTGTTCCTCGCGGACATCCTGCCGACCGCCTACGAGGTCGGGGTGCTGAACGGCCGGCTCGCACCCGGCGACACCGTCGCGATCGTCGGCGCCGGCCCGATCGGCCTTGCCGCGATCCTCACGGCGAAGCTGTTCACGCCCGCCCGCATCATCGCGCTCGACCTCGCCGAGGCCCGGCTGGCCCAGGCCCGCGAGTTCGGGGCGGACGCGACGATCGACAACGGCAAGGGCGACCCGGTCGCCCAGGTGATGAGCCTCACCGACGGGCTCGGCGTCGACCTGGCGATCGAGGCGGTCGGCGTTCCCGAGACCTTCGAGCTGTGCACGCAGCTCGTGCGCCCGGGGGGCCGCGTCGCGAACGTCGGCGTCCACGGCCACTCGGCCGAGCTCCATCTCGAGCAGCTCTGGATCAAGGACGTCACGATCACGACGGGTCTGGTCGACACGTTCACCACGCCGCGCCTGCTCGAGCTGATCGCGGAGGGCCGGCTCGACGCGACCGGCTTCGCGACCCACACGTTCCCGCTGTCCGAGACGATGTCGGCCTACGACACGTTCGCAGCGGCGGCGGAGACGCACGCGTTGAAGGTGGTTCTCGAGGCGGAGCCGGTGGCCCACGAGCCGGTTCCGGCGAAGGAGTCGATCGCGGTCGGCG
>DASZWI010000208.1:0-9042 GCA_035546715.1 Gaiellaceae bacterium
CAGAGGCGGTCGCGACCACGACCGCGGCCACCGCGATGGCCGACAGAGACGCCGCCGCGAGGACAGCGAGCCTCTTCATGTGTCTCCTCCTTACCGCGCGGGGTTGGATGTATCCCTGCCACAGCTTGGGATACATGTCGGCCGATCGTATTCCGACGTCTGCGGCCGAGTCAAGGCCCGCTCGCGACCCCTCGCCGGGGCCGCGCGGCTCGATCGGGACCGCGACGCGACGCCGAGCCTGCCGCCTCGCTCGAGATCGCGTTCGTCCCGCTCCAGCGCTGCTCGGCCCGCCTCGGGCCGCTCAGAGCCCTGCGGGACACGCGTTGGACGCAGGCGCCTGCCGCTGCCCGCCCGCCTCGGTGGCGGAACGCTGCCCGTCGGAGTCGCGATCGGCGTCGCCCGAATGGATCGCTGCGAGCCCCTCCGTCGAGCACGGCGGCGCGACCGGCGTGGCCATCACCGCGTCTCTCCCGCCCGAAGGGGCCGCTGCTCGCAACGCCGGGGTGGCGGCGGTGCGTGTGCGCGCGAGCGCGACGACCCGCTCAGCGGCCGTAGAGGGCGACGAGCAGCGCGCGGCCGAGCGTGTGGCCGAACAGGTTGAAGCCCAGCAGCGCCGGTGACGCATCGTCGCCGAGCTCGAGCGTCTCGACGTCGAGGGCATGGACGGCGAAGACGTAGCGGTGGTCGCCGTGCCCTTCGGGCGGCGCGGCGCCGACGTACTGACGCAGACCCGCGTCGTTGCGCAGCGTCATCGCTCCGGCCGGGAGCCCGTCGCCTGCCGGCGACCCCGCGCCGGTCGGCAGCTCGGTCACGCCGGCGGGGATGTTGTAGACGGCCCAGTGCCAGAAGCCGCTGCCCGTCGGCGCGTCGGGATCGAAGACGGTGACGGCGAATCCGCGCGTCCCGGCCGGCGCCCCCGACCACACGAGGTGCGGGGAGACGTCCTCGCCGCCGGCGTCCATCAGCCCGCTGCGCTGCGGCGGCGGGAGCTGCGCGCCGTCCTCGATGTCGTTGCTGCTCAGCTCGAAGCGTGCGACCTGCGGTAGGAAGTCGTACGGCAGCGGCGGCCGTGGCGGGGTCGACATTGGCTCCTCCCTCTCTGTGCGTTTCTCACGTCCGTTGTTGTAGTTGCTCGAGCAGCGCTGCCGCAATCCGGCCCGGGCTCGGCGGGCAGCCGGGGATGCGGATGTCCACGGGCAGGACGGCCTCGAGCGGCCCGGCGAGCTCCTCGTGGCGGCCGAGCAGGTTGCAGCCGAGCGCGCAGTCGCCGAGCGCGGCGACCAGCCGCGGCTCGGGCATCGCCTCGTAGGCGGTGCGAAGCGACTCGAGCATGCGCGTCGTCACCGCTCCGGTGACGAGGAGAACGTCCGCATGTCGTGGCGAGGCGACGATCGAGAGACCGTACTGCTGCAGGTCGTAGTGCGGTCCGGCCGTGGCGGTGAGCTCGTGCTCGCAGCCGTTGCAGGAGCCGGCGTCGACGAGGCGCAGCGCCAGCGATCCGCGCACGCCGGTCTTCGGCAGTGCGGCCTGCCGGCGGATGCGCTGCAGCTCTCGGAGCAGGACGAAGATCGCGGCCTCCTTAGCGGTCGGAGCAGGCGTAGCAGAGCTCGAAGCTCTTGTTGATCAGCGGGAAGTCGGGCAGGAAGTTGTCGGTGGCGGCCGCGGCGACCGAGGGCCAGTTCGCGTAGGAGCCGGTGCGCAGGTGCAGCCGGCCGACCCGGTCGCCGTCGAGCTCGAGCACGCAGACCGTCTCGCCGCGCGGGCTCTCGACACAGCCGATCCCGAGTGACGACAGGTCGCCCTGCGGCTCGGCGACGCCGTCGCGAAGCGGTCGTGCGAGCAGCGTGTCGAAGAGGTCGAACGTCGTCTCCAGCTCGGCGACGCGCTGCTCGAGCCGCGCGGCGACGTCACCCGCCGACGACGGCGCGACGACGGCGAAGTCCGCGTAGCTCAGGCGCGGGCTGTGCCGGCGGCGGTCGTGGCGGATGCCGGCGGCGCGTGCGGCCGGACCGACGGTGCCGAGCTTCAGAGCCTGCTCGCCGGTGAGCGTGCCGACGCCGGTGAGCCGGGCCTGGACGGAGCTGTTGAACTGCAGCTCCCGCCAGTAGCGCGCCGTGTCGGCGCGCAGCTCGCGCAGGTCCTCCCTCAGCGTGCGCGCGTCATCGCGCTCGAGCGAGAGCGGCGAGCGGGCGACCGCGATCGAGTCGAACAGGAAGCGGTGACCGGCGAGGCGCTCGTTCAGGCGTTGCGCGCGCTCCTTGAGGCTTGCGAACGCCATCGCGCCGGCGGCAAAGCCGACGCCCGCGCAGATCGCCGAGATGTCGTTGAGGTGGTTCCAGAGCCGTTCGAGCTCGAGCAGCACGGTGCGGATGTCCGCGAGCGCGCCGTCGGGCCAGAGGCCGGCCGCCGACTCGTAGGCCTGCGCGTACGCGACGCTGTTGGCGACGGCACAGCCGGCGCAGGCTCGCTGCGCGTACCGGATCCCCTCGCGGGCGGCGTCGCTGCCCTCGGCGGCCTGCTCGAGGCCGCGGTGCTTGTAGAAGAGCCGGAGGTCGAGGTGGAGGATCCGCTCGCCGACGACGTGGAAGCGGAAGTGGCCGGACTCGATCACGCCGGCATGGATCGGGCCGACCGCTACCTGGTAGGGGTCGTGGCCGCGCACCGGCACGCTCCAGCGCGCAAGGTCGGGGTCGTGGTCGAGGAGCGGCCGCAGCGGCTCGTGCCCGTCGAAGGCGACCCCGTAGGCGTCGTGTGCCTCCCGCTCGTCCCAGTCCGCGGCCGGGAGCAGGTCGACGAGCGTCGGCAGCCGGCCGGCACGCGTCGGGCTGCGCAACACGGTGGTCCTGTCGCCGTCCGCGAACAGGCCGCGCACCTCGGGCGCGTCACCCTCGGCGACTGCGTACAGGCCGAGGAAGCGTGCGCCGCTCGCGAGCTTCGCCTCGACGGAGGCGCGCCAGCTCCCGGCGTCGAGCTCGTCGACCCGGAGCGCATCGAGAGCGGTGACGCTCACGACGACCACCGCCAGAGCTCGGCGACGAGCGTCGAGCCGGGCAGCAGATAGGCCGTCGAGCTCAACGCGACGAGCCCGGCGGTGACGGCGGCTGCGGCCACGGCGAGCGGACGCGTCGCGGCGGCGTGCTCGCGGTGCAGGCGGGGCCGGCCGACGAGGCTCTCGACGAACGCGTGCGCGAGACCGAGGAAGGCGAGCGCGAGCAGGACGGCCGCAACCGCGACGACCGCCGTCTGGCCGCTCAGCGCGCCGCCGAGGAGGATGAAGAGCTCGCTGACGAAGAGCGGCGACGGCGGCAGCCCGCTGAGGGTGAGCAGGCTGACGCCGACCGCGCCGCCGAGGGTCGGGCTCGTCCGCGCGAGCCCGCGCGGCGAGTGCCGGGCCGCTGCCGGTTGCAGCTGCAGCAGCGGCGTCGCGGCGTAGAACCCGAGCGACTTCGCGAGCGCGTGGCCGAGCACGTGCAGGGCGACCCCGGCGAGCGCGAGCTTGCTGCCGAATCCGATCCCGAGCGCCAGGACGCCCATGTGCTCGAGGCTCGAGTAGGCGAGCAGCCGCTTCCAGGCCAGCGGCCGCCACAGGAACGGCACGGCGATGGCGAGCGAGGCCAGGCCGAAGCCGATGAAGACATGGCGGGCGGCGGGGGCGCCGATCGCCGGCAGCAGGGCCGTCTTGACCCGCCAGGCGACCAGGACGACCGCCGGCAGCAGCGCCGCCGAGAGGAGCGCGCTGACGGGAGGCGGCGCCTCGCTGTGCGCGTCGGGCAGCCAGTTGTGCACGGGCGCCCAGCCGATCTTGGCCGCCAGCCCGACGAGGATCAGCACGAACGCCGTCAGCGCCGGCCCGTGCGGGATGGCCGCCGTGCGCTCTCCGAGCTCGCTCCAGTCGGCGAGCGCCAGCCCGCCCGCACGGCCGCGGGCGGCGGCGACGAGGACGACGATGCCGAGCAGCGCGACCGTGAGGCCGATCGTGGTCAGCACGAGGTACTTCCAGCCGGCCTCGAGCGCGCTGCGCTTGCCGTTGAAGGCGACCAGCAGCGCCGAGGCGCCGGTGGTCGCCTCGACCAGCAGCCACGCCGACGTGAGATTGGCGGCCAGCGGCACCGCCAGCAACGCCGCCCAGAACAGGAAGAGCATGAGGTAGTACCAGCTCCGGGCGCGTTCGGCGGGGAAGAAGCCGCGGCCGGTCGTCACCAGGTAGGACGGCGAGAGCCAGACGCTCATCAGCCCGACGACGGCGATCGCGGCCAGGAAGATCGCGCCGGGCTTGTCGACCACACCGAGCTTCAGCACCTTGGTCGGCTCCGCGCGGTCGAGCGCCAACGCCGAGAGCGCGAGCGCACAGGCGGCCGTGCCGCCGGCGGCGGCCGCGGCGACCCGCCCGGAGAGGCGCGCGACCGGGGCGAGCTGGATCGCGAGCCCGGCTGCGATCGGCAGCAGGAACGACGCGAGCGCGAGGGCGACGATCAGGTCAGTCACGCAGGCCTCGCAGCAGGGTGGCGTCGCCGCTTCCGAGCTCGCCGAAGATGCGCTCGTGGAAGGCGGTCGCGACGACGACGATCACGATCAGGTCGAAGAGGACGCCGAGCTCGATGACGAGCGGGATGCCGCCCGCCGCCGCGCTGGCGGCGAAGGCGACGCCGTTCTCGGCGACGAGGAGTCCCAGCGCCTGGATCAGCGTCGCCTTGCGCGTGGCGACGATCGCGATGCCGATCACGACCAGCGAGATCGCGGCCGGCTCGCTGCCGCGGTGCTCGAGCCCGACGTGCGGCACGAGCGCGCTGGCTGCGATCGCGAGCGCGACCGCGACCCCGGCGCGGACGAGCGGCGCGAAGTCCTCGACCAGCGGCCGCTGCTCCCGGGTGCGGCGGAGCGTCCAGACGAGCAGGCTGCCGACGAGGAGCGCTTTCGCGACCAGCGCGACGCTCGCGGCGAGGAACTCGGTGTTGCGGCCGGGCGCGAGCGCGAGCGCCACGGCCGCGAGCAGCAACGACTGCAGCGTCACGAGCACGATCGCCGTCGAGCGGCGGCGCACGACGACGACGCCGAGCGCGAGCGCGACCAGCGTCCATTCGCTCGGCCCGATCACAGCCGCCCGCCGATGAAGAAGCTGACGAAGCCGATCAGCGCGAGCGCGCCGCCGGCGCCGAGCAGTCGCGGCACCCAGAGGATGCGCAGCTTCGCCTGCCAGGTCTCGACGAGCGCGAGCGCGCCGCAGAGCGCGACCACCTCGAGCGCGAGCTCGACCAGCTGCACGGCGAAGGAGCCGCCGTGGGGCAGGAAGAGATCGGCTGCGAGCACGAGCACGATCCAGTGCCGGGCCGCCGCGGCCCACTGCAGGAGCGCGAGGTCGCGGCCGGCGTACTCGAGCAGCGGGCCCTCGTGGATCATCGTCAGCTCGAGGTGCGTGTCGGGATTGTCGACCGGCTGCCGACCGGTCTCGACGAGCACGACCAGCGCGAACGCGACCGCCCCGCACCAGTGGAAGGGGTGCGACCAGATCGCCGACCCGGAGGCCGCGGCGGTGAGCGCGCGCAGGTCGGTGCTCTCGACCGGGAGGACCGCGAGCGCGATCACGAGCAGCAACAGCCCCTCCGCGAACACCGCCAGCGTCAGCTCGCGGCTGACCGCCATCAGCCCGAAGCCGCTGCCGGTGTCCCAGGCCGAGACGGCGAGCGCGAAGCGGGCGAGCGCGAACAGCCCCACCAGCACGAGGGCGTCGTGGCCGAGCGACCAGTCGGGCCCGACGCCGCCGACCGGCAGCAGCAGCAACGCCAGGCCGGCGGAAGCAGCGACGACGCTCGGGGCCGCCTTGAACAGCGCGGTCGTTCCCTCCGGGTCGACGACGCTCTTGCGCCAGAGGCGCCGCAGCTCGCGGTAGGGCTGCAGCGGCGAGGGGCCGCGGCGGCCCTGCAGCCGGCCCTTCAGGTGCTGGACCAGCCCCGGCAGCAGCGGCGCGAGCGCGACGCCGCCGACGAGCTGCACGCAGGCGGCGACGGCCGTGGTCGCGCTCACCCGAGCGCCCCCGTTCGCGCCAGCAGCAGGGACAGCAACACGAGCAGGAGCAGATAGACGACGTAGGCGCGCAGGTTGCCCGACTGCAGGCGGCGAGCGACCGCCGCGCCGCGCAGCGAGAGCCGCACCGCCGGCCGGTAGATCGCCGTGTCGAACAGATGCGGGACGTGGGCGTGATACTCGACCTCCTGCACCACGCCGTCGCGCACACGGACGGCGGCGAACCGCTGCGGACGGAGCGCAGGCTCGAGCACCAGCCGCAGCGGCTTCGTGAACCCCGCCGACGTCCAGGCGAGCGCGGGCACCAGCCGCTGCCCGCAGGCCCAGACGACCGAGCGCCCACTCGCGCCGGCACGGCGCGCGACGAGCAGCACCGAGACGAGCAGCGTCAGCGCGACGAGCAGCGGCAGCGACGGCAAGGCTCCGGTTCCGGGCAGGCGCACCGAGGTGCCGCGGGCGACCGGTTCCGCTCCCGGATGCAGGCCGGCGAGCGTCGGCACGATCAGCGCCGGCACGGCGCCGAGGACGACGCACGCGACGGCAAGCACCGCCATGCCGGCGCGCATCGACACCGGAGACTCGACGGCGGCCGCCGTCTCGTCGCGGCGCGGACGGCCCAGAAGCACCAGTCCCGTCACCTTGGCGAAGCAGAAGAGCGCGAGCGCGGCGGTCGAGGCGAGGCCGGCGGCGGCGAGCGCGCCGGTCAGCGCGGTCGGCAGCTTCGCGGCCGTGAGGTGGACCAGCGCCTGCAGGGTCAGCCACTCGGAGGCGAAGCCGTTCAGCGGCGGCACCCCGGCGATCGCCGCGGCCCCGACGAGGAAGCTCCAGCCGGTCCACGGCATCCGCCGCAGCAGGCCGCCGAGCCGGTCGAGCTCGAGCGTGTGCGTCGCGCGTTCGAACGCGCCGGCGCCGAGGAAGAGCAGCGCCTTGAAGACGGCGTGGTTGAGCGTATGGAGAAGGGCCGCCGCGAACGCGACCGACGCCCACCGGGGCTCGTGCGCATGCGCGAACAGGAGCGAGGCGCCGAGGCCGAGCGCGACGATGCCGACGTTCTCGATCGAGTGGAACGCGAGCAGCCGCTTCAGCTCGTGCTGCACGATCGCGTAGACGACCCCGCCCAGCGACGACAGCACGCCGATCGCCACCACCAGGATCCCGAGCCAGAGCGGCGGCGCGCCCAGCCAGGTGAAGAGGACGCGGATCAGGCCGTAGAGCGCGACCTTGATCATCATCCCGGACATCAGCGCGCTCACGTGCGACGGGGCGACCGGGTGCGCCCGCGGCAGCCAGGAGTGCATCGGCATCAACCCCGCTTTCGTGCCGAAGCCGACGAGCGCCGTCAGCGCGACCACGGTCTGCGTCTGCGCGCCGGCCTGCGCGAGCGCGCCCGGGTGGGCGAGCGCGCCGTGGTGGGCGAGCACGAGGAGCGAGATCCAGACGCCCGCGCCGCCGAGATGGGTGACCGAGAGATAGACGTAGACGGCGCGACGGACGCTCCGGCTCTGCCGGCCGACCAGGATCGCCGCCGCCGGCACCAGCGTCATCAGCTCCCAGAAGGCGAGAAAGCTGAGCACGTCGCGGGCGCAGAGAACGCCCACCAGGGCGGCCAGGAACGCGCCGGTCAAGCCGGCGATCGCGCGCGACCGGGCGGATCCGGCCAGGTAGCCGCGCGCGTACAGCAGCGACGGGACCGCGACCAGCGCCAGCGCGGCCAGGAAGAAGCCGCTGAGCCCGTCGACCCCGAACGCCGGCGTCGCCCGGTCGGTGAAGCCGCGTCCGAGCGGCTCCGCGCCGCCGAGCACGGCCACGCCCGACACCGCGATCAGGACGATTCCCAACGCCTGCGTCGGCAGCGCGAGCGGCAGCAGCGGCCGCCAGGCCACGCAGACCGACCCGGCGGCAAGCGCTCCCGCGCCCACCGCGGCAACTGCTTCGAGTGCCGTCACCTGCGGCGCTCGTTCGGCGGTTCGTGCCCGAGCTCGTCGAGAAGCGCCTGGCCTTCCGCCAGGCGCTCGCGGATGATCTCGCGGGCGAGGCGCAGCATCCGGCGCGTTCGGGCGTCCTTGATCCGGTAGATGACGCTCGTCCCCTCCCTGTGCCCGGCGATCAACCCCTGCCGGCGCAGCGCGCTCAGATGCTGGGAGGTCGTTCCGCTCTCACCGCCGCTGAGCGCCTGGAGCTCGCCGACGCTGAGCTTCCCCTCGCCCAGCAGCTCGAGCAGACGCAACCGCGAGGGGTGCGCGAGCGCGCGGAACAGATCCGCTTCGAGCGCGAGAACGCCAGGCACGGGCAGAGCGTAGCGAAGTTCCATCGAAACTTCGAATCTTATGGCCAAATAAGAGAGTAGGCGGTCAGGGACGAGCCCGACGCGTGCGCCGCGGAGAGCGGATCAGCCGCGACGGCGGCGCTGGCGAGCGGCCGGCGCCGGCGGCTGCAGCTCGTCGAGCAGGTGCTGCCGATCGGCCAGGCTCGAGCCGAGGATCTGCCGCGCCGTCTCGAGCAGCTGGAACACGCGCGGGTCGCGGACGCTGTAGTAGACGCTCGTCCCCTCGCGCCGGCTCTCGAGCAGCCCCTGCCGGCGGAGCGCGCCGAGATGCTGCGACGTCCCGCTCGAGTCGAGCCCGAGCGCCTCCTGCAGCTCGCCGACCGAATGCTCGCCTTCCCGGAGCAGCTCGAGGATCCGCACGCGAGCCGGATGACCGAGCACACGGAAGAACTCGCCCTTCAGCACGTAGATCGGCTCGCTGAACGGCATCAGGCGCCCGCCGCCGGCTCAGGGTCGCGATCCACGCGGGCCACGGTAGATGACAGGCGAGTCGTCACAGCCCCGTCGGCCGCCAAGGGCCGAAGACACAGAATCTTCGAATCGTCTAAGATCGTAAGGACAGGAAGGAAAGCCACGACCAGGAAGGGTACGTGCCCGCCAGCCCTCTCGCCCAGCCCGTGACCGACGACGACGGATCTCCGCACGGCTCCATCTCGATCGACGGCGCCCGGTACGCGCTCGTCGACGGCCAGTGG
>DASZWI010000209.1:0-36004 GCA_035546715.1 Gaiellaceae bacterium
GCGCCGGGGAAGCGGTGGATCGCCGGCGGCGTGCGGAACGCCTCCTCGAGGTCGAGCTTCGCGAGCTTGCGCGGGTCGAGGGTGCCGACGCGCTGCTTCAGGGCGAGCGGGCCGGCGAACGCCTTCTGCACCGTCACCTGCTGGTCGATCGCGAACCCGACGAGCAGCGCGAACGGATCGGTCGCGATCAGCGCGCACGCGTCCGGATCGTCGGTGTACCAGAGGTGCGACGGCGCGGCCACGTCTCGACTCTAGTCCCCGAGCAGGGGCGTGAGCGAGGGCAGTTGCGGATGTGCGTCGAACGTCCGCGCGTACGCCGCCCAGCGCGGATCGACCGTGAGCATCGCCGCGTAGCGCGCGCGGGCCGACTCGACGTCGTCCGCGGCGAGGGCGTCGAGGACTGGCCCCCACAGCTGCTGCTGGCCCGACAGGCCGGCCCGCTCGGCCAGCTCCGACTTCCCGTCCTCCGACCGGAAGTAGCTGCGGTACCCCTCGGCCCGGTCGACGAGCGCGCGCAGCCGCTCGAGCGAGTCGTCGCCCTCCTCGACGCGCAGGTCGATCACGCGGTCCCACGGCTGCCCCTCGGCAGGGACGACGACGATGCCCGCGCCGCCCCGGCCGCGCCAGTCCCCGCCGGCGGCCTGTGCCGCGTCGAGCGCCGCGAGGAGCCGCTGCGCGAGCGATCCGCTCGCCGCCTCGAACGCCGCGCCCATGTCCTCCCACACCGCGGGGGACTCGACGAGGTTCGCCTGCGCCGCCCAGCTCTCGCCGTGGACGTGGCCCGCCGCGTCGATGCAGCGCTCGCCGGTCCACTGCGCGACCCGCCCGTCGGCGGCGAGGAAGCCGACCTGGCGGAAACCGGGCAGCTCGTCCTCGTCGAGAAGCTGGCGGAGGGCGTCGTCGGGCGACGCGCCGTCCGCCAGCAGCTCGAGCCCGCGCCAGCCGTAGCGCTTGTCGGTGAACGACTGCGTCGCGATCGCACCGACGCCCGGACGCGCCCACGGGACGGCGGCTCCCGTGTTGAACGACTGCGACTGGACGGCGACGCCGAGCTCGCCGGTCTCCGGATCGCGCGCGACGATGGAGTACGTCACGCGGGCGACTCTACGTCGTTTGCCGTCGGCCGCCGCCGTCCACAACGCGGGTGTGGAGCTCGAGGGCAAGGTCGCGATCGTCACCGGCGCCGGGACCGGCATCGGCCGGGCGATCGCCGCCCGACTCGCCGCGGACGGCGCGCACATCGCCATCAACTACCGCGGCTCGCAGGACGAGGCCGAGGCGCTGGACGAGCAGCTGCCGCACTCGATCGCCGTCCAGGCCGACATCTCCGAGCCCGACGAGGTGCAGGCGATGGTCGAGCAGGTCGAGCGGGAGCTCGGACCGCCGGCGATCCTCGTCAACAACGCGGGGCTCGAGCAGGAGCAGCCGCTGCTCGAGCTCGAGCTCGACAACTGGCACCTGACCCTCGGGGTCAACCTGACCGGCGCCTTCCTCTGCCTGCAGGCGTGCGCGCGGGTCATGGCCCGCTCGGGCGGCGGCTCGATCGTCAACATCTCGTCGATCCACGAGGACCTCGCCTTCCCCGGCTACAGCGCCTACTGCGCGGCCAAGGGCGGGCTGCGGATGCTGATGCGGAACGCCGCCGTCGAGCTGGCCGAGCACGGCATCCGCGTCAACAACGTCGCGCCCGGAGCCATCAAGACGCCGATCAACGCCGAGACGCTCGACGACCCGGAGAAGGTCGAGCGCCTGAAGCAGCTCGTGCCGCTCCAGCGGGTCGGGACGCCGGAGGAGGTCGCCGAGGTGGTCGCGTTCCTCGCGTCCGACCGCAGCCGCTACGTGACCGGGTCGACCTACTTCGTCGACGGCGGGATGATCAGGCACGCCGAGCCGCTCTAGGGGGACGATTGATTCGCGGAGCGTCGGGTAGGCCCCAGGCATGACCCAGACACCGAAGGAGCTCGTCGAGGAGGCGCACGAGGGCCGCAGCGATGCGACGCCCGCCATCGCCCTCGGCGGCGTGACGCTCGTCGTCGGCGCGATCGTGGCCGTCATCCTCGTCGCCGCCTTCCTCGTCTACTTCCTCGTCTAGGACGCGCCGACTACCCTGCGGGGATGGGCGCGCTGGACGTCTTCTCGCCCGCGACGCGGGGCTGGTTCGAGCGGACGTTCGACGCGCCGACGCCCGCGCAGGAGCAGGGCTGGCCCGCGATCGCGTCGGGCGAGCACGTCCTCATCCAGGCGCCGACCGGCTCCGGCAAGACGCTCACGGCGTTCCTCTCGGCGATCGACCGGCTCCAGGCGGCGCCGGGCCAGGGCCTGCGCGTGCTGTACGTCTCGCCGCTGAAGGCGCTCAACTACGACATCGAGCGCAACCTGCGGGGGCCGCTCGCGGGGCTCGAGTCGACCCTACGCGTGGCGGTGCGCACCGGCGACACGCCCGCGACGGAGCGGCGCGCGCTCGCCAAGGAGCCGCCGGACATCCTCATCACGACGCCCGAGTCGCTCTTCCTCATGCTCACCTCGCAGGTGCGGGAGACGCTCCGCACCGTCGACACGCTGATCCTGGACGAGGTCCATGCGCTTGCAGGCTCCAAGCGCGGGGCTCACCTCGCGTTGTCGGTCGAGCGCCTGCAAGCGCTAGTAGAGGCGCCGTTTCAGAGGATCGGATTGTCTGCGACGCAGCGGCCGCTCGAGGAGATCGGCCGCTTCGTGTCGGGCGGCCGGCCGATCCGGCTCGTCGACGCAGGGACGCGGAAGGAGCTCGATCTCGAGGTCGTCGTCCCGGTCGAGGACATGCGCGAGCCGGGCGGGATCGCGTACGACAACCCGCCCGCGGCGGACGGCAGCGCGCTGCTCACGTCGACCGAGGGCGGCGGCAACTCGATCTGGCCGTCGATCTACCCCGAGATCCTGCGGCTCGTCAACGAGCACCGCTCGACGATCGTCTTCGTCAACAACCGCCGCCTCGCCGAGCGGCTCGCGCTGCGCCTCAACGAGCTGGCGTCCGAGGGCCTCGAGCAGCCGGTGGAGATCGCGCGCGCGCACCACGGCTCGCTGGCCCGCGAGCAGCGCGTGCTGGTCGAGGAGGAGCTGAAGGCCGGCCGCATCCCGTGCCTCGTCGCCACGTCGAGCCTCGAGCTGGGCATCGACATGGGCGCCGTCGACCTGGTGATCCAGGTCGAGTCGCCGAAGTCGGTCGCGCGCGGCCTGCAGCGGATCGGCCGCGCGGGCCACGAGCTGCACGCCGTCTCGAAGGGCCGCATCTTCCCGAAGTTCCGCGCCGACCTGCTCGAGAGCGCGGTCGTGGCGCGCGCCATGCGGAACGGCGAGATCGAGGAGACGCGCATGCCGCGCAACCCGCTCGACGTCCTCGCCCAGCAGATCGTGGCGATTTCGGCTGAGGCCGAAATCGCTAGTGACGAGCTCTTCGAGCTCGTCAGACGCGCATATCCATTTCGAGATCTCTCGCGCGCGCAGTTCGACAACGTGCTCGACATGCTCGCCGGCCGGTACCCGTCGGACGAGTTCGCGGAGCTGCGGCCGCGCATCGTCTGGGACCGCACCGGGGGGACGATCCGCGGCCGCGAGGGCGCGCGCCGCCTCGCCGTCACCAACGCGGGGACGATCCCCGACCGCGGCCTGTTCGGCGTCTTCCTCGTGGACGGCGGCGGCCGGGTCGGCGAGCTCGACGAGGAGATGGTCTACGAGGCGCGGGCCGGGCAGACCTTCCTGCTCGGGGCCTCGACGTGGCGCATCGAGGAGATCACCCGCGACCGCGTGCTCGTGTCGTCCGCCCCGGGCGTCCCCGGCGCGGTGCCCTTCTGGAAGGGCGAGGGCGTCGGCCGCCCCTTCGAGCTCGGCCAGAAGATCGGCGCGGCGTCCCGCGAGCTGGTCGGCCTGCCCGACCGCAAGGGCGTCGAGCGGCTCCGCACCGAGTACCACCTCGACGAGCGCGCCGCGCGCAACCTGCTGACGTTCCTGCGCGAGCAGCACGACGCCACCGGGGCGGTGCCGTCCGACCGCACGATCGTCGTGGAGCGCTTCCGCGACGAGATCGGCGACTGGCGCGTCTGCATCCTCACGCCGTTCGGCAGCCGCGTCCACGCGCCGTGGGCGATGGCGATCGCAGCGCGGCTGCGCGACTCGGTCGGCCTCGACGTGCAGTCGATCTGGTCGGACGACGGCATCGCCCTGCACTTCCCCGACGCGGACGCGGCGCCCGCGGCCGACGAGCTCGTGGTCGACCCGGGCGAGGTGGAGGACCTCGTCGTCGCCGAGGTGGGGGAGACGGCACTGTTCGGGGCGCGGTTCCGCGAGAACGCGTCGCGCTCGCTGCTGATCCCGCGGCGCCGGCCGGGCGAGCGGACGCCCCTCTGGCAGCAGCGCCTGAAGGCGCAGTCGCTGCTCCAGGTGGCGCGCAAGTACGGCTCGTTCCCGGTCGTCCTCGAGACGTACCGCGAGTGCCTCCAGGACGTCTTCGACCTGCCGGCGCTGAAGACGCTGCTCCAGGGACTGAAGACACGAGAGCTCGACCTGGTCGAGATCGAGACCGCCAGCGCCAGCCCGTACTCCGCGGCGCTGCTCTTCGACTACATCGCGACGTACATGTACGAGGACGACACGCCGCCCGCGGAGCGGCGTGCCCAGGCGCTCTCGCTCGACCGCCACCTCCTGCGCGAGCTGCTCGGCCAGGAGGAGCTGCGCGACCTCCTCGACGCCGACGCCGTCGAAGAGGTCGAGCGGCAGCTCCGCGGCGAGCCGAAGACCGCCGACCAGCTCCACGACCAGCTCCGCATCCGGGGTCACGTCTTCGACGGGGAGTACGACGCCGCGCTCGCCGAGCCGCTGCTGCGGGAGCGCCGGGCGATCCGCGTTCGACTGGCCGGCAGGCAGGCCCTGCTCGCCGCCGAGGACGCGGGCCGCTACCGCGACGCGCTCGGGGCGATGCCGCCCTCGGGCCTTCCCGACACGTTCCTCGAAGGCGGGCCCGACTCGCTGCGCCAGCTCGTGCTGCGCTACGCCAAGGGACGCGGGCCGTTCACGACCGCGCAGGCGAACGAGCGCTTCGGGCGCGACGTCGGCGAGCTGCTCGCGGGGCTCGAGCGCGAGGAGCTCCTCGTCCGCGGCGAGCTTCGGCCGGGCGGGAGCGAGCGCGAATGGTGCGACCCCGACGTCCTGCGCCGTCTGCGGCGCGCGTCGATCGCGGCGCTCCGGAAGGAGGTCGAGCCCGTCGAGCCCGGAGCCCTCGCACGCTTCCTGCCGAGCTGGCACGGCGTCGACCGGAGCGCTTCGCTGCGCGAAGCGCTCGTCCCGCTGCAGGCGCTTGCGCTGCCGGTCGCGCTGTGGGAGAGCGACGTCCTGCCGCGGCGCGTGCCCGGCTACCGGCCCGAGGATCTCGATGCGCTCTGTTCGAGCGGCGAGGTGGTGTGGGTCGGCGCCGGGCCGGATCGCGTCGCGCTCTACTTCCGCGAGGACGCAACGGTGCTCGGACGGGTCCCGAGCGCACCGCCGCCCGAGGGTCCGATCCATGACGCGCTGCGCGAGGCGCTCACGTCGGCGCTCTACTGGGACGAGGTGCTCGAAGCAACCCAACTAGAGGGCGGCGAGGCACTCGCCGCCCTGTGGGATCTCGTCTGGGCCGGCGAGGTGACGAACGACGCCTGGCAGCCGCTGCGTGCGCAGCGCCGGTTCGACGCGGCGCGGGCCGAGCGGCGGCCGCGGCGGTTCTCGCGGAGGCGGGCGGCGGGCACGGGGGCGACGGTGGGCCGCTGGTCGCGGACGGAGCGCCTCTTCGGCGGCGAGCCCGACCGGCGTGCGCTCGCCGAGCTGCTCCTCGAGCGGCAGGGCATCGTCACGCGCGACGGCGTCCGCGGCGAGGGCATTCCCGGCGGCTACGGCGCCGTGTACGCGGAGCTGCGCGCACTCGAGACGCTGGGCCTCTGCCGCCGCGGCTACTTCGTCGAGGGCCTCGGCGGCGCCCAGTTCGCCCTCGGCGGCGCGGTGGAGCGGCTGCGCGAGCTGCGCGAGCCGGGCGAGGAGCGGGAGGCGCTCGTGCTGGCGGCCGCGGATCCTGCGCAGCCGTACGGTGCCGCACTGCCGTGGCCGAAGCGCGCGGGCGCCCGGGCGGCCCGCGTCGCGGGCGCGTACGTCGTCACGCTCGGCGGCGAGCCCGTGCTCTACGTGGAGCGCGGCGGCCGGACGCTCGTCCCGCTCGTCGACCCCGACGAGAGCTGGCTGCGTCCCGCCCTGGCCGCCCTCGTCTCGCACGTGAAGGCCCGGCCCGGCCGCCGTCTGGCCGTCGAGCGGTTCGACGGCGCGCCGGTGGGCGACAGCGAGGTCATGCCGCTCCTGGTCGAGGCCGGCTTCCTCGCCGGACCGCGCCGAGCGGTCTTGCGACCGTAGGCTCGCCCCGCGCCGGCACCTCGGCGAGCGCTGTCACTCACGTACCTGGTACGTCGCGCGGCGCCGTCACGAAGCGCGAACCGGGATCCTGCGACGTACCAGGTACGAGGGTTGCGCGAGCCGTGACGGATCGCTTCGAGCTCATTCCGAGACCAGGTACGGGGGTTGCTTCTACTACGCCTTGCGATACTACGCGGCGCGTAGTATAGTGTCGACATGACGACCAGACCGAACGACCCGCCCGTGCTGATCCTGACGAGCCTCGCGTCGGGTCCGAAGCACGGCTACGCGCTCCAGAAGGACATCGAGGCGTTCGCAGGCACGAGCCTCGGCCCGGGGACGCTCTACGGCGCGATCTCCCGGCTCGAAGAGCGCGGGCTGATCGAGCCCGCAGGCGAGGCCGGCCGGCGCCGGCCGTACCGGATCACCGCCGCGGGCGAAGAGGCCCTGGCCGAGACGCTCGCCGAGCTGCGGACGATCGTCGACGAGGGCACCGCCCGGCTCGCCGGCGCGCGCCCGTCGCTCGCCGGAGGTGCGGCGTGACCGGCCTGCTCCTGCGCCTGTATCCGCGGCCGTGGCGGATCCGCTACGGGGCCGAGCTGGAGGAGCTGCTCGTCGCCTCGAGCGGCGGTCGCGTGTCGTGGCGCGACGGGCTGGACGTCGCCGCCGGCGCCTTCCGCGAGCGGTTGCGCGCGGCCGGGCTGGCCGGCGACCCGCCGCCCGCCGAGCGGACCCGCGGCGGCGCGCTCCTCGTGCTGTGCGCCTGGGCGCTCTTCGTCGTCGGTGGGGTCGGGGTGCAGAAGTTCTCGGAGCACTGGCAGGGCGCGATGCCGAACGGCGGCCACGGCGTCCCGTTCGACGCGTTCGACGTCCTGATCGGCGGCGCCGCCGTCGGCTCGGCGCTCGTCGTCGCGGGCGTCGTGGCGGCGTTGCCCGCGCTCCTCCGGTTCCTGCGCGACGGCGGCTGGCCGCTCGTCCGCCCGCATCTCGTCGCCGCCTCGGTGCTGACGGTCTGCGCGGGCGCGGGGGTGGCCGGCCTCGCCCTGTGGGCGCACGGCCTGACCGGCCCGCAGCGGAACGGGAGCGATGCCGCATACACGGCCGTCGCGGTGCTCGTCGCGCTGCTCCTCGCCGCCTGCGTCCTCGCGTGGACGGCGGCCGCCGTCGCGTGCGGCCGGCGACTCCATCTCACGCACGGCACGCTCAGGCTCGAGGCGATGCTCGCGGTGGGCGTCGTGGCGGCCATGGCGGCGATGACGGCCGCCACGGCCGTCTGGTGGGCCGCGCTCGCCCGGTCCGCGGACCCGGCCTTCTTCGGTGGCTCGGCGGTCGCGCCGCAGCTGCTCGTCGCGACGCTGCTGATGCTGGCCGCGACCCTCTCCGGCGCGCTCGGCGCCCGTCAGGCCGTGCGGGGCGCGCTGGCCGCCTGACGCCGTCCGCCTGCGGCCGGCGCCCCGGACCCTGACCTTGTGTTGAGTCAACACAAGGTCAGGGTCAGGCCCTCGCTACCGCCGCTTGGCTCGGTGCGGTGGGGCCGGTGGACGAGCCCGCGGATCCCGTCGGCGAGGCCGGCGGCGGTGCGCATCCGCCGATGGTCGCCGCGCGGGATTGCGAGCCGCGGAGGGCGGGCACGCGGCCGGGCATGACCTTCTTCGACGGCTTCGAGCTCGAGCACCTCGACACCGGCGCGGCCACCCTGCGCGTCCGCCATGGCGGGGACGGGCCGCCGGTGGTGCTCCTCCACGGGCATCCGCGGACGCACGTCACGTGGCACATGGTCGCGCCGCGGCTCGCGCACGCGCACACGGTCGTCTGCCCCGATCTGCGGGGGTACGGCAAGTCGGAGCAGGTCGAGCCATACACGAAGCGCGCCGTCGCGGGGGACATCGTCGGCCTCATGCGCCGGCTCGGCCACGAGCGCTTCTCCGTCGTCGGCCACGACCGGGGCGCGCTCGTCGCCCTGCGCCTGGCGCTCGACCATCCCGACTCGGTCGACAGGCTCGTGCTGCTCGAAGGGCTGCCGATCGTCGAGCACCTGGAGCGCGGCGACTGGCGCTTCGCCCAGGCGTGGTGGCACTGGTGGTTCTTCGCGCAGCGCGAGAAGCCCGCGGAGCGGATCATCGACGCCGATCCCGACGCCTGGTACACGGCGACCGCCGAGCACATGGGGGAGGAGGCGTTCGCCGACTACCGGGAGGCGATCCACGATCCCGGCGTCGTCCACGCGATGCTCGAGGACTACCGCGCCGGGCTCCGGGAGGACCTGGAGCACGAGCGGGCCGACCGGGATGCCGGTCGCAAGATCGAGTGCCCGCTGCTCGTCGGGTGGGCGCTCCGGGACGACACCGTCGACCTCTACGACGACCTGCTCGGCATCTGGCGAGGGTGGGCAACCGACGTGCGCGAGGCGACGATCGACTGCGGCCACCACATGTCCGAGGAACGGCCCGAGGAGTTGGCCGCGCTCCTGCTCGACTTCCTCGGCAGCTAGCCGGCCAGCCGGCCGAGCACCGCGCCGAACAGGGCGTGGCGCCACGTCTCGAGCGCGAAGCCGCGTGCGCTCCACATCGGCGCGAGGCCGGGCCCGCCGCGCGCGGGATGCCGCCGGTCGACGAGGGCGGCGAGCGGGTAGAGCGTCAGGTGCTCGGCGAGCGCGAGGCCGAGCGCGACCCGCCTGGGCCCGAGGCGCGTGCGGCGTCGCACCTCCTCGTACGCGAGCCCGAAGACCACGCCGTTGGCGCAGTGGACGGCCAGCCCGGCGACCGGCCACGCGCGCGAGCGCGTCACCGCCTTGCCGAGCAGCGCGACGTCGGAGTAGTCCCAGCGCGCGACCCGCGTGTCGAGCGGCTCGACCGCCGCCCACGTCGCAGCCGCGACGGCGCCGGCGGCCGCGCTGCGGAGGCGGCTCACCGCCGGGCGCGCAGCCGCGCGACGGCGTCCGTCACGGACGCGGCGCCGGACGTGCCGCGCCCGCCCACGACGACCTCGACGTGCGGCGGCAGGTCGACCCGGGCGAGCGCGCGGACGAGCGCCCGCGCGGAGTCGGTCGTCCCCGTGCTGAAGCAGACGGCGGTGGCCCCGACGTCGCGGGCGAGCGCGAGCGTCTCCGCCACGGGCGTGTCCGGCCCGAGATACGCGACGTTCCAGCCGTCGGCGCGCAGGAGCACGGCGAGCATCAGCAGGGCGATCTCGTGCCGCTCGCCGGGCGCGCATGCGAGCACGGCGATCCCGCGCACCGTCGGCCGCGCGTCGGTGAGCAGGCGCTCGAGGCTCGCCCGGACGATCGTGGTGACGAGGTGCTCCTGAGCGACCGTCAGGTCGCCCGCTTCCCAGCGCTCGCCGACCTCGACCAGGACGGGGTCGAGCACCTCCGCGAACGCCTCCGCGGGGTCGAGCAGCGTCAGCGCCTGGTCGACCAGCCGCCCGATCGCGGCGACCTCGCTCCGCTCGACCGCCGACAGCAGGGCGCGACGATGGTCGGCCACCGTCAGCGGCGGCTCGGTGGCGGTGTCGCCGAGCAGGGTCGCGGCCTCGCCGATGCGGTAGCCCTCCTGCAGCCGGTCGATCAGCCAGGTCAGCCGGGCGACGTCCCGCTCGGTGTATCGGCGCTGGCCGCCGCTCGTCCGCTCGGGGCGAAGCACCCCGTAGCGCTGCTCCCACTTGCGGATCGTGTCCGGCGGGATCCCGGTGCGCCTGCTGAGTGCCGCGATGTTGAGCGACGCTCCCATCGCGGTAGCGTACGAAAGCGTGCCGGAGGGTGACACGCTCCACCGTGCGGCCCGGCGGCTCCAGGTGCTCGTCGGCCAGCGGCTGGAGGTCGAGGCGCCGCACCCGCGCGCCCGGGCGACCCAGGTGGCGCCGCGCATCGACGGGCGCGTGCTCGAGTCGGTCGAGGCGGTCGGCAAGAACCTGATCCTCCGGTTCGAGGGCGGCGTGACGGTGCGCTCGCACCTCCGCATGTCCGGCCGCTGGACGGTCCAGCCGCGCGGCCGGCGGCACGGGCTGCCCTGGCTCGTGCTCCGGGGAGCCGACGTCGAGGGCGTGCTCTGGAACGGCCCGGTGCTCGAGCCGCACGCGCGCGTGCTGGCGCGGCTCGGCCCCGACGTGCTCGCCGACCCGCCCCGCATCGACGCGATGCTCGACCGTCTCCGCGGCGCCGATGCGTCGCGCACGCTCGGGGAGACGCTGCTCGACCAGTCGCTCGTCTCCGGCATCGGGAACATGTGGCTCGCCGAGACCCTGTGGGAGGCGGGCCTCTCGCCCTGGCGGCGCCTGCGCAACGTGAGCGAGGACGACCGCCGGCTGGCGCTCGAGACGGCGGCCCGGCTCATGCGGGCCTCCGTCGACAGCGGCCGCGAGCCCAGGCGCCGTGTCTACAACCAGGCCGGCCGTCCGTGCCCGCGCTGCGGAACGCCGATCCGTGCCCGGGGCCTCGGGGACGACAACCGCACGGTCTACTGGTGTCCGAGCTGCCAGGTCGGCGAGGTAGGAGAGGAGCCGCGCGGCGCGTACTGAGAGACGTGAGCCGTGCGCCGCACCTCTACGAGTGCCTGCGCGCCTTCTGCCTGGGCGCGTTCGCCGCCGAGCGGGGCGCGCAGGTGCCCTTCGCCTTCGAGGAGCACGCGACCCGCGGCGGGCCGTCGCTGTACGAGTACCGCCCGCTCGTGCGCGGCTTCGTCGACGAGCAGGCGCCCACGCTCCGCCGCCTCCCGGACGCGCGCAACGCGATCGAGGACCTGAAGCGCGAGCCGGCCGCCGCCATCTTCGCGCGCGCCCACGCCGGCGCCCTCGCCAACCCGGACGACGCGCTCTTCCGCTCGATCCTTCTCCCGATGCTCACCGCGACGGCGGAGCGCTGCGGCGGGTTCGACTGGCAGGACGAGGCGTTCGACGCCGCCTACGCCGACTTCGAGCAGACGCTCTTCGGCACGGCGCGCTCGTACGTGGCGCTGGCGCCGGTGATCGGCCTCTCCGCGGGGAACGACGCCGACCTCGGCGGCGGCATCCGGCTCCGGCCCGTCGTCTCCGGCGAGATCTCGCAGCTGTGGCCGGAGGCGCGCGGCCTGATGCCGCCCGAGTTCGGCCGCGACATCGACCGCCTGCTCGTGCTCGAGCTGGCGCGGGAGCTCGACGCCGCCGACGCCGAGCCGCCCGACGCCGCCGCGGAGCTGGCCGACGCCGTGACCGCGCTGCGGCTGGCGACCGCGGGCGCGATCGCCGCCGGGCCGGTCGTCTTCGAGCGCCTCGACTTCCGTCCGCTCCGCATCGCGCCGCTCCTGCCGATCGCCGCGACGCAGCCGCGTGGGGAGGGGACGCGCCTGGACAAGATCCGCGCGAAGCTCGCGGCCGACCTGCGGGGCTGCCTCACGCTCGCCGACGCCGACCGGCAGCTCGGCGAGGCGCTCGACCGCTGGGAGCTCTCGCTCTTCTCGGAGGAGCCGTTCCGCACGGCGCAGGTCCGCGAGTCGCTGCAGTGCCTCCTGGGCGGGGACGGCGGCGAGTGGGCCGCCGCGATGCGCGCCTCCGTGCTGCTCGCCGACAAGACGCAGGAGCGCTCGACGCTGCTCGAGTCGCTCCGCGAGGAGCGCCTGCGGTCGGACGCGCGGGACGCCGTGCGTCGCGCCCTCGTCGAGACGCTCCTGCACGGCAACCGCGTCGAGCTCGTGCGTGCGCTCGACGACACGATGCTCGGCCTCCGGCCGCGGCCGTCGTCGGTCTTGCGCGTCGCGTAAGCTCGCGCCCGTGAGGATCGCCGTCACCGGCGGGAGCGGGAAGGCGGGCCGCGCGGTCGTCCGCGACCTGCTCGAGCACGGCCACGAGGTGCTGAACGTCGACCGCGTCCCGTCGGCGGAGTCGAGCGGGCCCGACAGCCCGGCGCCGTTCCTCGCCGCCGACCTGACCGACTTCGGCCAGGCGCTCGAGGCGGTCTCGGGCGGCGAGCGGCTGCCCGGCATCGAGGCGGTCGTCCACCTGGCCGCCATCCCGTCGCCCGTGCACGCGACGCCCGACGTCGTCTTCCGCACCAACATGACGAGCACGCACGCGGTCTTCCAGGCGGCGGTGCGGCTCGGGCTGAAGCGCGTCGTGTGGGCCTCGAGCGAGACGACCCTCGGCCTCCCGTTCGACCGGCCGCCCGACTACGCGCCCGTCGACGAGCGCCACGAGCTCCGGCCCGAGTCGTCGTACGCGCTCTCGAAGGTGCTCGGCGAGGAGATGGCGCGCCAGTTCAGCCGCTGGAGCGGCATCCCGTTCGTCGGCCTCCGCTTCTCGAACGTCATGGAGCCGCACGACTACGAGCGCTTCCCGTCGTTCTCGGCCGACCCGCAGCTCCGCAAGTGGAACCTCTGGAGCTACGTCGACGCGCGGGACGTCGCGCAGAGCGTCCGGCGCGCCCTCGAGGCGGACATCTCCGGCGCCGAGGTCTTCATCGTCGCCGCTGCGGACACCGTGATGGAGCAGCCGAGCCGGGAGCTGATGGCCGAGGTGTTCCCGGGCGTGCCCGTGCGCGACGACATCGGCGAGCACGAGACGCTGCTCGCGATCGGGAAGGCGCGTGCGCTCCTCGGGTACCGCCCCGAGGTGAGCTGGCGCGAGCGCTGAGCCGTGCCGGTCTGCGGGCCGGCGCGCCGCGCGCGGCTAGGATCGCGCTCTCGTGCCCTCGTCGAAGGTCCCCGGCGCCCGCGGCCGCAAGGAGCCGGCGCCGGAGCGCGCCGTGACGATGAAGGACGTCGCGGCCGCCGCCGGGGTCTCGCAGAGCACGGTCTCGCGGATCCTGAACGACGTCCCCGTCGCGATCCCGGTCTCGGACCGCACCCGCGAGCGGGTCCTCGAGCTGGCCCGGGAGCTCGGCTACCGGCCCCATCCGTTCGCCCGGGCGCTGCGCGGCGCCCCGTCGATGCTCCTGGGGGCGATCGTGCGTGACATCACGGACGTCTTCTTCCCGAGCGCCGTCGAGGCGCTCTCGATCGAGGCGCGGGCGCGCGGCTACAGCGTCGTGCTGGGAACGGCTCGCGCGGAGGCGGACGAGGCCCTGGCCCTCACCGCGGTGCTCGAGGCGCGCCAGTGCGACGCGATCGTCCTGCTCGGCGACCTGCGCGACGAGCCCCGGCTGGTCGACGACCTCCGGCGCGCGCGCATCCCGGTCGTCGCGCTCTGGCACGGCTCGCACGCGGCGCCGTTCCCGACGATCAGCGTCGACAACCGGGCCGGCATCCGCGCGGCCCTCGACCACCTCCACCAGCTCGGGCACCGCCGCGTTGCCTTCTGCGGCAACGAGACGCTTCTCGACGTGCACGAGCGCCGCGCGGCGTTCGCCGAGCGCGCCGGCGAGCTCGGCCTGCCGGCCGGCCCGGAGCTCGTCCGCCACACCGACAACACGTTCGCCGGCGGGGAGGCGGCGCTCGCCGACCTCCTCGGCGCGGCCGAGCCGCCCTCGGCCGTGATCGCCGCGACGGACGTGATCGCGATCGGCCTGATCCACGCGGCGTACGAGCGCGGCGTCCGCGTCCCCGACGACCTCTCCGTGGTGGGCTTCGACGACGTCCCGCTCGCCGCTGCCGTCGTCCCCGGGCTGACGACGGTGCAGATGCCCGTGGCCGAGATGGTCGGCGCCGCCGTCGAGCGCGTCGTCGACGAGGCGGCCGCCGAGGGCGCGCCCGTCCCGCCGCCCTTCGTGCCGCGCCTCGTCGTGCGCGGCTCGAGCGGACCGCCGCCGGCGTAGACCGCGCTCGCCGGACAGCGGGCGCGAGGGCGATTGACTTCGACTGCATACGTATGCTTACGTCTCCTCCCAGCAGCGACCCGAGCCCTTCGCTCCGTGCCAGCGCGCCGGTTCGAGGGGAGAGAGCGAGCCGAAGAGGAGGAGGGATGGCTTCAGACAGGTACGAGGTCAGCGAGGAGCAACGGGAGTTCTCGCGCCGACGCTTCCTACGGAACGTGGGTGCGGCGGCCGCGGGCTACGGAGGGCTGGCCGCGATCCTGAGCGAGCAGGGAGCGAGCGCGGCGACGTACAAGCGGAACGACGACAACGCGTACTTCGCCAGCCATCCGAAGTACCACTTCGTGATGGTCAACCACGTCACCACGAACTCGTTCTTCACGGCGACGATCTACGGCTGCCAGGACGCCTGCGCCCTGACCGGCTGCACCTTCCAGTGGACCGGCTCGGCCAGCTCGATCGTCTCCCAGATGGTGTCGGCCTTCAACAGCGCCATCGCCGGGAAGGCGAACGGCATCGGGTGCTGCCTCATCGACAACACCGCCTTCAACGCCCCCGTCGACAACGCCCTGAACCACGGGATCCCGGTGATCGCGTACAACGCCGACGTCTCCGAGGGCGTGCCGAACCACCGCCTGGCGTACGTCGGCCAGAACAACCTCACCGCCGGCGCCGCCGTGGCGCAGCAGATCCTCAACACCGGCGTCAAGAAGGGCGACCTCGTCGCCGGCATCATCGCGACCCCGGGCACGGGCAACATCCAGCCCCGGATCGACGGCGCCAAGCCCGTCCTCGAGAAGGCCGGCGTCAAGTTCGTCGAGGTCGGCACCTCGGCGACCGAGGGCGCGCCGGAGTACAACAAGATCGCCGCGTGGTACGCCGGCCACAAGGACGTCAAGTTCATGTTCGGCGTGGACAGCGGCGACAGCGACGCGATCGCCCAGTTCATCCAGAAGAACAAGCTGAAGGGCAAGGTCGGCGGCGCGGGCTGGGACGTCGGCACGCCGGTCGTGCAGGGCGTCAACGCCGGCAACCTGACCTTCACGATCGACCAGCAGGCCTACCTGCAGGGCTTCGACACGATCATGCAGCTCTACCTGTACAACGTCTCGGGCGGGCTCATGAAGCCGACGAACACCGACACGGGACTCGGCATCGTCGTCAAGTCCACGGTCGCCCCGTACCTGGCGAAGAACCGGTTCGAGGGCACGAGCTCCAAGCAGCAGGCCCTCAAGCCGCCGGCGAAGATCCCGCACTAGCGCTCGCGAGCGTGTCGTCCAGCGCTCCAACCGAGACCACTGCCCCGGCGGACACCCCGCCGGGGCAGCGGCGTCAGGCCCTGGTTCTGGGCCGTCGCGTCCTGCGCCTGTTCCTCTACCAGCGCGAGATCACGCCGGTCCTGATCACGATCGGCCTGTTCGCGTACTTCTCCGTGCGGGCGGGGTCGACGTTCACGGACTCGCTCAGCCTCAGCTCGGCCGCCGGCTACGCCGGGCCGATCGGCGCCATCGCCGTCGGCGAGGTGCTGCTGCTCGTGCTGGGCGAGATCGACCTCTCGGCCGGCCAGACCTTCCTCTTCGTGCCGTGGGTCGAGTACTGGCTGCACGACCTCGGGCTGCCGGTCGCGGTCGCCATCCTGATCGCGCTCGTCGTGGCCTGCGGAGTTGGCGCCGTGAACGGGCTGATCACGGTGCGCCTGAACGTCCCGTCGTTCGTCACGACCCTGGCGATGAACTTCATCCTGTTCGGGCTCGTCCTCATCTACTCGAACCAGACGCAGGCGACGCCGATCCCGCTCTCCTCGTCGACCAGCGGGCACCTCGGCTTCTGGAGCCACCTGATGGGCGCCTGGCAGTGGTCGGAGATCCTCTGGGTGCTGGCGATCACGATTCTCACGACCGTGCTGCTCACGCGCACCCGCTTCGGCGTCCGGATCGTCGCAACCGGCGGGAACCTGATCGGCGCGGCGGAGGCGGGCGTGCCGACGCGGCGCGTGAAGGTCTGGGCCTTCGTCATCTGCTCCTTCCTCTCGGGCCTTGTCGGCGTCGTCGACGCGGTCAAGTACGGGAGCCTCGACCCCGGCAACTTCGGGGTCGACTACATCCTCTACGCGGTGGGCGCCTGCGTGATCGGCGGCACCGCCCTGACCGGCGGGCGCGGCACGGTGGTCGGCGCGTTCATCGGCGCGATCCTGATCGGGATCCTCGAGGACGGGCTGACGCTCATCGGCGTCAGCACGAACGACTTCTACGTGTGGGTCGGCGTGGTGATCCTGTTCGCGATGGCGCTGAACGCCCAGTTCGACCGGCTCATCGCGCGCTCGAGGGAAGCATGAGCAGCGAGCCCGCCGAGCAGACGCCCACGGCCGCGGCGGGCGCGCCGGTGCTCGAGGTGCGCGGCGTCACCAAGCGTTTCGGCGCGCTCGTCGTGCTGCGCGGGGTCGACCTCGTCCTGCGCCAGGGGGAGGTGCTCGGGCTCGTCGGCGACAACGGCGCGGGCAAGAGCACCCTGGTCAAGATCCTCTCCGGCTTCCACCAGCAGGACGGCGGAGACGTGATCGTCGGCGGCGAGCGCGTCCGCTTCGGCTCGGTCGCGCAGGCTCGCGCGCACGGGATCGAGACCGTCTACCAGGACCTCGCGCTCATCCCGCAGCTCCCGGTGTACCTGAACCTCTTCCTCGGACACGAGCTGACGTCGATGGGCCCGCTCCGCCTGCTCGACAAGGCCACGATGCGCAAGCTCGCGCGCCGGTACCTGGACGAGATCAACGTCCGCGTGCCGAGCGTCGAGGCCGAGACCCTGCAGCTCTCGGGCGGCCAGCGGCAGGCGATCGCGGTCGCGCGCGCGGTGCGCGCCGAGCCGAGGATCCTGCTGCTCGACGAGCCGCTCGCGGCGATGGGCGCGCGCGAGTCGCGCCTCATCATCGACCTCGTCAAGGATCTCGCGGCGAGCGGCCGGGTGTCGATCATCGTGATCGACCACAACTACGCGCACCTCTTCGAGCTCTGCGACCGCATCAACGTCATGCAGGGCGGCCGGATCACGCGCGACCAGCCGGTGCACGAGACGTCGCTCGAGGAGCTGACGCAGCTCATGATCTCGAGCTACCGCCGCCAGATCGACGACGTCTCGAGCGCGGGAGCCTGACGGTGGGCGCGTCGAAGGCGCTCGGGCACCGCGAGGTGTGGTTCGTCGTCGGCAGTCAGGAGCTGTACGGGCCCGAGACGCTGCGGCAGGTCGACGCCGACGCCCGCGAGGTGGCGGGCGCGCTCGACGACGCGCTGCCGGTGACGGTTGCCGCGAAGCCGGCCCTGACGAGCGCCGAGTCGATCCGCCGCGTCCTGCTCGAGGCGAACGCGGACGACCGCTGCGTCGGCGTGGTCGCCTGGATGCACACGTTCTCGCCCGCGCGGATGTGGATCGCCGGGCTCGGCGCGCTCGACAAGCCGCTGCTCCACCTGCACACGCAGTTCGGGCGCGACCTGCCCTGGGCGGACATCGACATGGACTTCATGAACCTGCACCAGTCGGCGCACGGCGACCGCGAGCTCGGCTACGTCCTCACCCGGCTCGGGCGGCGCCGCAAGACGGTCGCCGGGCACTGGCGCGACCCGCGGGTCGTCGCGCGGGTCGAGTCGTGGGTGCGCGCCGCGTGCGGCTGGAGCGAGGCGCAGCGGCTGCGCGTTGCCCGTCTGGGCGACAACATGCGCGACGTCGCCGTGACCGAGGGCGACAAGGTGGAGGCGCAGGTCGCGCTCGGGTTCGCGACGAACGGCTACGGGGTCGGCGACCTCGTCGAGCGCGTCGACGCCGTGGCCGACGGCGAGGTCGACCGGCTGCTCGCGGAGGTCGACGAGCGCTACGACGTCGCGCCGGAGCTCCGTGCGGGCGGCGACCGGCGCAGCCTGCTCGCGGACGCGCTGCGGATCGAGGCGGGCCTCCGCTCGTTCCTCGCCGACACCGGCGCGACGGCGTTCACCGACACGTTCGAGGACCTGCACGGCCTGGCACAGCTTCCCGGCATCTCGGCGCAGCGGCTGATGGCGGACGGCTTCGGCTTCGCCGGGGAGGGGGACTGGAAGACGGCGGCCCTCGTCCGGATCCTCAAGACGATGGCCGCCGGGCGCGACGGCGGCACCTCGTTCATGGAGGACTACACGTACGACCTGCCCGAGGGGAACGAGACCGTCCTCGGCGCCCACATGCTCGAGATCTGCCCGTCGATCGCCGGCGGGCGGGTGTCGTGCGAGGCGCACCCGCTCGGGATCGGCGGCAAGGCCGACCCGGTGCGGCTCGTCTTCACCGCCGCGGCGGGACCGGCGGTCGTGCTCTCGCTCGTCGACCTCGGCGAGCGGCTCCGGTTCGTCGCCAACGAGGTCGACGCGATCGAGCCGCCGCACGCGCTGCCGAAGCTCCCCGTCGCGCGCGCCCTCTGGCGGCCGCGGCCCGACCTGGCGACGGCGGCCGAGGCCTGGCTGACCGCGGGTGGTTCGCACCACACCGTCTACACGGCCGCCCTCGGCCTCGAGACCGTCGCCGACTTCGCCGAGATCGCCGGCGTCGAGCTGCTGCCGGTCGGCGCCGAGACGCGGCTGCGCGACTTCGCGAACGAGGTGCGCTGGAACCAGGCCTACCACCACCTCGCACGCAGCCTGTGAGCTCGCGCCCGGGCCACGCCGAGCTGCGCGAGCGCGCGCTCGAGGCGAACCTCGCGCTCGTCCGGGCCGGGCTCGTCGTGCTCACGTTCGGGAACGCGAGCGCGGCCGACCGCGAGTCCGGGGTGATGGCGATCAAGCCGAGCGGGGTGCCGTACGACGAGCTCGACGCGGCGGCGATGGTGCTCGTCGACCTGGAGAGCGGCGCCGTCGTCGGCAGCGGCCACCGGCCGTCGTCCGACACCGCGACCCACCTCGTCCTCTACCGCAGCTTCGGAGGCGTCGGCGGCGTCGCGCACACGCACTCGCCGTGCGCGACCGCGTGGGCGCAGGCGCGCCGCGAGCTGCCGTGCTTCGGCACCACGCACGCGGACCACTTCCACGGCGCGGTGCCGGTGACGCGTCCGCTCACGCCCGACGAGCTCGGGCCGCGCTACGAGGAGGCGACGGGCGACGCGATCGTCGAGGCGGTGGTCGCCCGCGGCGCGGACCCGCTCGACGTGCCCGCGGCGCTCGTCTGCTCGCACGGGCCGTTCACCTGGGGCGTGGACGCGGCGCACGCCGTGGAGAACGCGATCGCCCTCGAGGCGGTCGCCGCGATGGCGGAGCACACGCTGAAGATCGCCGCCGACGCCGGCCCGATGGACGACGGCCTGCGCGACCGGCACTTCCGCCGCAAGCACGGCCCGACCGCGACGTACGGCCAGCCGTGAAGGCGTTGCGGCTCCACGGCGCCGGCGAGCTGCGCCTGCACGACGAGCCGGATCCCGTCCCCGCGGAGGGCGAGGTGCTGCTCCGCGTCACGGCGGTGGGGCTCTGCGGCTCCGACCGGCACTGGTTCACCGAGGGCGCGATCGGCGACGCCCGCCTCGACCATCCGCTCGTCCTCGGGCACGAGGTCGGCGCGACGATCCTCTCCGGCCCGCGTGCGGGGGAGCGCGTCGCGGTCGACCCGGCGATCCCGTGCGGCGCCTGCCCCGTCTGCCTGCGCGGCGACGACCACCTCTGCCCGAACGGCCGCTTCGCCGGCCACGGCACGACCGACGGCGGCCTGCGCACGCTCGTCGCCTGGCCGGAGCGGCTCCTCGAGCCGGTGCCCGACTGGCTGCCCGACCCGCAGGTGGCGCTCCTCGAGCCCCTCGGCGTGGCGCTGCACGCGGTCGAGCTCGGCAAGGTCGCAGCGGGCGCCTCCGTCTGCGTCGTCGGGTGCGGTCCGATCGGGCTGCTCCTCGTGCAGGTCGCCGTCCTCGCCGGGGCCGCGGAGGTCGTCGCCGTCGAGCCGCTCCCGCATCGCGCGGCGGCGGCGCAGGCGGCGGGGGCAAGCGCCGTGGCGGGCGGGCTCGAGCCCGGGCTGCGCGACCGCTTCGACGTCGTCCTCGAGGCCGCCGGCGCCGACGAGGCGCTCGACACCGCGCTGTCCGCCGCAGCGCCCGGCGGACGCGTCGTGCTCGTCGGCATCCCCGACGGCGACCGCTCGACCTTCTCGGCCTCGCTCGCGCGCCGCAAGGGGCTCACGCTGCTCCTGGCGCGGCGGATGCGCTCGTCGCACCTCGCGCGCGCGGCGTCGCTCGTGTCGGGCCGCCGGGTCGACCTCGGCGGCCTCGCCGGCGAGCGCCATCCGCTCGAGGCCGGCGGATCGGCGTGGGAGGCGCTCGTCTCGCGCCGCACCCTCAAGGTCGTCGTCGACCCGCAGCAGGTCGCGTCGTGACGCGCTACACGATCGGCATCGACTTCGGCACGGAGTCCGGACGCGCCGTGCTCGTCGACTGCGCCGACGGGCGGGAGCTCGCCACGGCCGTCCACCCGTACGCGAACGGCGTCCTCGACGAGCGGCTGCCCGCGCCCCACGACGACGTCGTGCTCGAGCCGGACTGGGCGCTCCAGGATCCCCGCGACTACCTCGCCGTCGTGCAGCAGGCCGTTCCCGCGGTGGTGGCCGCAGCCGGCGTCTCGCCCGAGGACGTCGTCGGCGTCGGCATCGACTTCACCTCCTGCACGATGCTCCCGACGACCGCCGACGGCACGCCGCTGTGCTGCCTCGACGAGCTGCGGGCGGAGCCGCACGCGTGGGTCAAGCTCTGGAAGCACCACGCCGCGCAGCCGGAGGCCGACCTGATCAACGAGGTCGCCGAGGCGCGGCGCGAGCCCTGGCTCCGCCGCTACGGCGGCCGGATCTCGTCCGAGTGGTTCTTCGCGAAGGCGCTCCAGATCCTGCGCGAGGCGCCGGAGGTCTACGCCCGCGCCGACCGCCTCATCGAGGCGGCGGACTGGATCGTCTGGCAGCTCACCGGCGTCGAGACCCGTTCGAGCTGCACGGCCGGCTACAAGGCCATGTGGTCGAAGGACGACGGCTTCCCGTCCGCCGCCTACTTCGCCGCGCTCGACCCGGCGTTCGAGCACGTCGTCGACGAGAAGATGTCCCGCGCGATCGTCCCGCTCGGCGCGCGCGCCGGCGGACTGTCCGACCGGGCGGCCGCCTGGACGGGGCTGCGGCCGGGGATCGCGGTCGCGGTCGCGAACGTCGACGCGCACGTCTCGGCGCCGGCGGCGGGGGCGGTCGACCCCGGCGCGCTCGTCATGGTGATGGGCACGAGCACCTGCCACGTGCTCGTCGGCGACGAGCAGCGCGAGGTGGAGGGGATGTGCGGCGTCGTCGCCGACGGCGTCGTGCCGGGCCTCTACGGCTACGAGGCCGGTCAGCCCGCGGTGGGCGACCTGTTCGCCTGGTTCATCGAGACGTCGGTGCCGCCCGAGGTGCACGAGGAGGCCCGGGCGCGCGGCGTCGGCGTGCACGTCGTGCTGGAGGAGCAGGCGGCGCGGCTCGCACCGGGGGAGAGCGGCGTCCTCGCGCTCGACTGGTGGAACGGGAACCGGTCGGTGCTCGTCGACGCCGACCTCTCCGGCGTCCTCGTCGGCCTGACGCTGCGGACGCGTGCCGCCGACGTCTACCGCGCGCTGATCGAGGCGACGGCCTTCGGGACGCGGGTGATCGTCGACGCATTCGAGTCCGCCGGCGTGCCGGTGCGCGAGGTCGTCGCCTGCGGAGGGCTGCCACAGCGCAACAGGCTGCTGATGCAGATCTACGCGGACGTGACCGGGCGGACGATCGAGGTCGCCGCCTCGGAGCAGGCGCCCGCCCTCGGCTCGGCCATCTTCGCGGCGGTCGCGGCGGGCGCTGCGGCCGGCGGCTACGACACGGTCGGGGAGGCGGCGCGGCGGATGGGGGGCCGGGCGCCCGTCCGGTACGTGCCCGACGCGCAGGCGCACGCGGTCTACGACGAGCTGTACCGCGAGTACCGCCGCCTGCACGACCTGTTCGGGCGCGGGGCGGACACGGTGCCGAAGCGGCTGAAGGCGATCGCCCGGCACGCAATCGGCACGAAGGCGTAACGAAGCCGTCACAGTTCGGCCGCTACGGTCGGTGGATGGACGACGCTGACCCGGTGGCGGCAGACAGGCTGATCGAGCGGCTCGAGCGGATCGACGAGCTGCGGCGGTCGGACGGCGGCGAGGACGGCTCCGGCGGCCGTCTCCTGGGCGAGCTGCGGGCGCTCGTGGGGGAGGCGGAGGCCTGGGCGCGGGCCGAGGGCGACGGTCGCGCGCGGGCCGCGGTCGAGAAACTTCGAGCGAGGACGGAAGGAATGCGCTGAGACAACCAGAAAAGGCGGAAACAATGGCCGTTGCGCGTCTTCTCCCGCGTCCCGCGAAGCGTTCCCCGAGTCCTGCCTCTGCCGGGCAGGCCGAGGTGATCGCGCTCGCCAACCAGAAGGGCGGCGTCGCCAAGACGACGACCACCCTCAACCTCGGCGTCGCGTTCGCGGAGAAGGGCTACCGCGTGCTGCTCGTCGACCTGGACCCGCAGGGCAACCTGACCATGTCCCAGGGGATGAACCCCGACACGATCGAGCGCTCGATGTACGACGTGCTCGTGAACCGCCTGCCGATGGAGCAGGTGATCGAGTCGCGCGAGGTGGACGTCGCCGTGTCGTCGATCGACCTCGCCGGCGCCGACATGGCGCTGTCGAGCCAGATCGGTCGCGAGCGCGCGCTCGAGAAGGCCGTGCGGGCCGTGCGCGACCGCTACGACTACATCCTCATCGACACGCCGCCGTCGCTCGGCCTGCTGACGATCAACGCCTTCGTCGCGGCGACGGGCGTCATCGTGCCCGTCCAGACGGAGTACCTGTCGCTGCGCGGCCTCGCCCAGCTCGAGAACACCCTGGCGATGGTGCGCGAGAACCTGAACCCCGCCGTCGCGATCATCGGCATCGTCCCGACGATGTACGACCGCCGCCTCACGCACTCGCGGGAAGCGGATGAGATCCTCCGTGAGAACTTCGGCGATCTCGTCTACAACACACGGATCCGCAAGACCGTCCGGTTCGCCGAGGCGCCCGTCAAGGGCAGCTCGGTGCTCGGCTACGAGCCCGACGGCGAAGCGGCCGAGATGTACCGCGACCTGGCGAAGGAGGTGCTCGATGGCAAGAAACCGCGCAAGCATGCGTGAGGGCCCGCTCGCGGAGCTCTTCCGCGCCACCGAGGCCGCCCAGCGCCAGCAGCAGACGCACGAGCAGCCCGAGCCGCCCGCCGTCGAGCCGCGCCGCGAGGAGGAGCCGCGAGTCGCGGCGCCTGCGCCGCAGCCCGAGACGCGGGCCCCCGAGCCCGAGCCGCTGCCTGCGCCGACGCCCATCCGGGCGGTCGTCCCTGCGCCCACGGTCGACGAGCCCGAGCCGGGGCCCGAGCCGCGCCAGGAGCGCGCCCTCGCGCGCTGGCTCGACCCGCTGCCCGAGCAGCCGCCGCGCCTCGAGCGCGCCCGCGACAACGCCGCGTACCTCGCGGTCATCCGCGTCGTCGGGGTCGGCGGTGCGGGCCTGAACGCCGTCGACCGCATGATCGACGCGGGCATCACGCAGGTCGACTTCATCGCGGTCAACACCGACATCCAGCAGCTCCAGATGAGCGACGCGCCGACGAAGATCCATATCGGCAGCGAGCTCACCGAGGGGCTCGGCTCCGGCGCCGACCCCGAGATCGGCCGCCGCGCCGGCGAGGACGGCTACGACGCGATCAAGCGCGCGCTGCGCGGCTCCGACATGGTCTTCGTGACGGCCGGCGAGGGCGGGGGCACGGGCTCCGGCGCGGCCCCCGTCGTCGCGCGCATCGCACGCGAGCTGGGCGCGCTCACCGTCGGCATCGTCACCACCCCGTTCCGCTTCGAGGGCAGCCGCCGGATGAAGCAGGCGGACGACGGCGTCGTCGCCCTGCGCGAGGCGTGCGACACGCTGATCGTGATCCCGAACGATCGCCTGCTCGAGGTGCTCGACAAGTCGACCTCGATGCTCGACGCCTTCCGGATCGCCGACGACGTCCTCCGCCACGGCGTGCAGGGCATCTGCGACCTGATCACCAACACCGGCCTGATCAACCTCGACTTCGCGGACGTCCGCACCGTCATGAAGGACTCCGGCTCGGCGCTGATGGGCATCGGCTACGCCACGGGCGAGAACCGCGCCAGGGAAGCGGCCGAGCGTGCCCTGCGCAGCCCGCTGATCGAGACCGAGGTGACGGGCGCACGCGGCATCCTGCTCTCGATCGCCGGCGGCGACGACCTGACCCTGTACGAGGTCAACGAGGCGGCCGAGGCCGTCCGGGCGGCCGCGACGGACGACACGAACATCATCTTCGGCGCGACGATCGACGATCGCCTGACCGGCCAGATGTGGATCACGGTGGTCGCGACGGGTCTCGGCGGGCGCACCAAGGGCCGCAGCAGCTCGGTGATCGCGGCGGGCTCGTCGACGGCGTACGTGCCGAGCGGCACGGGCGGCGGCGACGCGCTCGAGCCGCCGTCGTTCCTGCGCGACGTCTAGTCCGGCAGCTAGACGAGCTGGACGACGACGAAGCCGAGTCCGACGGCGAGGCCGGCCGAGCCGCCGACCACGGCGAACCGGCGCACGACCGCCGACGGCTGCGCGAGGTAGACCAGGCCGGCCACGCCGAGCGCGACGCTCACGAGCGTCTCGACGGCCTGGATGCCGAAGCCGACCCCGAGGGCCTGCCCGGTGCCGATGCCGCGGCTCGCGAGCGCCATCGCGACGGCGCCGGTGCCGATCCCGATGTTGCCGGGCGTGAGCGGGAAGATCGCCGCGACGTCGAGGGCGGGCATGATCACGAGCGCCGCGACGAGCGGATGCGGGAGCCCGAGCGCGACCGCGACGGCGGCGGTCGCCGCGAGGCGGCAGAGGAGCATCCCCGTCGTCCAGCCGACCACGGCGGCGACGGCGCGCGGGGAGCGCTCGAGCGACGCGAAGCCCGCGGCGAAGCGTGCGATGCGCGGATGGCTGCGCCAGCCGCTCGTGCAGCGGGCGGCCGTGGCCAGCACGACGACCGCCGTCACGAGGGCGAAGACCGGCCAGAGCGGCAGCGCGCCGGTGGCGGAGGCCGCCACGAGCAAGCCGGCCAGGGTCAGCGACCGGGCCGCCGCGAGCGCCGCGTAGACGCCGCCGGCCGTCCAGAGGCGCCCCGGCCCGTCGATCGCGCGCGAGCAGAGCCCGACCTTCACCGCGTCGCCCAGCTTGGCGGGCGCGAACGCGTTCACCAGCGAGCCGACCGCGAGACCGGCGCCTGCCTGGCGCGGCGAGATCCGGCCGCCGGCCGCGACGAGCGCCGCCCGCCAGGACTGCACCGTGCAGGCGAAGCCGGCGACGAAGGCGATCCCGGCCACGACGAGCCAGTTCGGCTGCGCGTCGCTGAGCGACGACAGCGCGGAGACGACGTGGGACTGCAGGAGCTGAGGGCTGGCCGCGACCGCGGCGACAGCGGCGAGGCCCAGCAGCGAGAGGAGCAGCTGGGAGCGGGAGATCTTCACGAATCGTCTCGGACTTCGAGACGCCGCAGAGTGCCGCCGGTTAGTGAAGGAAACGTGAAGATGCCGCGAAGCATGCGCATACCAGGGTTATCGGCTGCGAGGCGCAGACGGTGAAGGGCGCCGTCGCGGCGGGCCATCCGCGGACCGCCGAAGCGGGGGCCCGCGTCCTGGCGGAGGGCGGCAACGCGGTCGATGCCTGCGTCGCGGCGGCGTTCGCGTCGTGGGTGGCCGAGAGCCCGCTCACAGGGCCCGGGGCGGGCGGCTTCGCGCTCGTCGTGCCGGCCGACGGGCGCCCGGCACGAGTGGCCGACTTCTTCGTCGCGACGCCCGGCCTCGGGCTCCGAGACGGTGCGGGGGCCGAGATGGAGGCCGTCGACGTCGGGTTCGGAGGCGACGCCGAGACGACCCAGGTCTTCCGCATCGGCGAGGCCGCCGTCGCCGTGCCGGGCGCGGCGGCCGGCCTGGCGGCGCTCCACCGTGCCTACGGCTCCCTCCCGTGGGCGGAGCTGGTGCAGCCCGCGCTGGAGCTCGCCCGTGCGGGCGTCCGTCTGACCCGGCCGCAGGCGCACCTGCACGGCATCCTCGACCTGATCCTGCGCCACTCCACGGAGGGCCGCCGGCTGTACAGCCGCGCCGACGGCTCGCGGCTCGCCGTCGGCGACCTCCTGCGGCTCGCCGGACTGGACGAGACGCTCGAACGGCTCGCCCGCGATCCGCGTGCGCTGTATCGCGGCGAGCTCGCGGCCGCCGTCGCGCGGACGGTGACCGACGGCGGCGGGTTGCTCACGACCGCCGACCTCGGGCGGTACCGGGTCGTCTGGCGCCGGCCGGTCCGCGTGCGGGCCTTCGGTCACGAGACCGTGTCGAACCCGCCGCCGTCGTCCGGTGGCGTCCTGATCGCCCTCGGTCTCGCGCTGCTCGAGGCCCACGGGATCGGCGAGGCGGGCTCGGCGGAGGCGATCGAGGCCCTGGTCGAGACGATGCGCGAGCAGACGCGGGTGCGGAGCGGCGGCTTCGAGCGCGACCTGCGGCGCGGCGGACTGCCGGGGCGGCTGCTCGCGCGTCCGGCCGTGCGGGCCGCGCTGCAGCGGATGGCCGTCTCGGGGCCTGGTGCCGCAGAGCCCGCGGCGCCCGGTGGGACGACGCACATCTCGGTCGTCGACGGCGCGGGCGGCGCAGCCTCCCTGTCGTGCTCGACCGGCTCTGGGTCGGGCGTGATCGTCGCCGGGACGGGCATCCACCTGAACAACATGCTCGGCGAGTACGACCTGACGGCCGGGGCGCCCCGCTCGCCCGGGCACCGGTTGACGAGCATGATGGCGCCCACCGCGGTGATGGGGCCGGCCGGGCCGCGGCTCGTGGTCGGCAGCGCCGGCTCGGTCCGGCTGCGGGGCGCGATCCTCCAGGTGATCGTGAACGTCCTCGGCCACGGGCTCGGGGTGGAGGAGTCGATCGACCGTCCGCGCGTCCACCTCGACGAGCCGCACGTCCACTGCGAGGGCGGGTTCGACCCGGCCGAGCTCCGCCGCGTCGCGGCGGACGGCTACGCCGTCGTGCGGTGGCGGCGGCGCAACCTCTTCTTCGGCGGGACGAACGCGGTCGAGGTGCTTCCCGACGGCAGCCTGGCCGCCGCCGGCGACCCGCGCCGCGGCGGGGCGGGGATCGTCGTCGACTAGCTCTGGTCGCCGCGCTCGGGATCGAGCGGGGCCACCTTCCCGTTTCCGCCCGCGCGCTCGTGCAGGATCCGCTCGAGGCGGACGGCCTCGAGGGCCTGCCCGAGCAGCTCCAGCAGGCGTGCGAGCCGCCTGCGCGGCGAGGTCGTCGCGAGCAGCTCCTGCTTCGCCTCGGCGCCGAAGTCGATCCGCGCCGCGAGCTGGAAGTCGAGCTGCTCCGCATCCGGCGCGGGCACGTCCACCTCGCTGCCCGTCACCTCCGCCAGCTCCCGGAAACGGGCGAGCACCCTCTCGACCTGCTCGGGAGCCGGCGGCTCGGGGTCGTCCTCGACCGCCTCGACGATGCCGGTCGCGAACGAGCGGCCCGAGGTCAGCTCGAGCAGCCGGAACCGCTCGCCGCCCTCGACGACGACGGTCAGGCTTCCGTCGTCGAGCTCGTCCAGCACCTCGAGGACGTGGGCGCGCGTCCCGATCTCGTGGACGGCGCCGTCGCCCGTCGCGAGCACGAGCCCGAACTCGCCGTCCAACTCGAGGCACTCCCCGATCAGCTCCTTGTACCGCGGCTCGAAGATGTGCAGCGGGATCCGTTCCGTCGGAACCAGCACGAGCGGCAGCGGGAAGAGGCCGAGCTCGGGCACCCCGAACAGCCTACGACCTCTCGGCGGCGTGCCGACGCGGCACCCACCGCCGCGCGGCGTGCCGCCCGCGCGCGAGCCGACCCACGATCGGCCCGGCGCCGGCACACATCCGTCAGCCAGCTGTCACGCAGCCGCCACACATTTGGCACGCACCTGGCGCCCTTCCGGCACGGACACGACACAGCCCGCACGGTTAGGCTCGCGGTGGGGAGGAGGCCGGGCACGCCTTACGCGAACCCCCCGCCGGCGGTAGGCGGCCGTCCAGGCGGAGCGGGGCGGGTAGCGTGACGCGGTGTGACGCCGACGCAGCACTACCTGCTTCAGGCACGGCAGATGCAGGCGTTGTCGTTCGCGGTGCACATCCCGCTCGTCTGCTTCGGGATCGCGTTCCCAGCGCTCGTCCTCTACGTCGAGGCGCTCTGGCTCCGCACAGGCGACCCGCTCTACCGCACGCTCGCGGAGCGCTGGACGAAGGTCATGCTGACCCTGTTCGCGGTGGGCGTGATCACCGGGACGATCCTCAGCTTCGAGATGGGCCTCCTCTGGCCCGCGTTCACGGGCACGTTCGGCAGCGTCTTCGGGCTCGGGTTCGCGATCGAGGGCTTCTCCTTCTTCATGGAGGCGATCTTCATCGGGATCTACGCCTACGGCTGGAAGCGGCTGCCGCGCCGCGCGCACTTCCTGAGCGGCATCCCGATCGTCATCACCGGCCTGACCGGCTCCCTGATGGTGATCTCGGTCAACGGCTGGATGAACCACCCGACCGGCTTCGTCCTCGAGCACGGGCAGGCGACGCACGTCGACCCGTTCCACGCGCTCTTCGTCAACCCGTTCTTCTGGCACGAGCTCGTGCACATGTACGTCGCCGGCTACGTCGTCACCGGCTTCGTCATGGCGGCCGTCTACGCGGTCGCGCGGCTGCGCGGACGGTGGGGCCGCTACGAGCGCACCGCCTTCGCGATCCCGCTCACGGTCGCCGCGCTCGCCGCCCCGATCCAGGTGCTCGTCGGCGACTGGGCCGCACGCGACGTCGCCGCGATGCAGCCCGTCAAGCTCGCCGCCCTCGAAGGGCTTGCCCACACGACGAAGGGCGCGCCCGAGCACATCCTCGGCTGGTACGAGCCGGACGGGACGATCGCGTGGGGCATCCGGATCCCGCGCCTGCTCTCGACCCTGGCGGCGCACGACCCGAACGCGACCGTGGAGGGGCTCGACACCGTCCCCGCGCGCGACCGGCCGCCCGTCAACGTCGTCCGGATCGCCTTCCAGGCGATGGTCGGGATCGGGACGTTCATGGCGCTGGTCGGCGTGCTCACGCTGCTCGTCCGCTGGCGGCGCGGGCGCCTGCCCGACTCCCGGTGGTTCTACGGCGCCGTCGCGCTCTGCGGGCCGCTGTCGGTCGTCGCGCTCATCGCCGGATGGACGACGACCGAGGTCGGCCGCCAGCCGTGGGTCGTCTACGGCGTCATGCGAACGTCGCAGGCGGTCACCGGGGCGGGCGGGATCCCGGTCGGCTACGCGACGCTGGCCCTCGTCTACGCCGGCGTCGCCGCCGGCCTCGTCTGGGTGCTGCGGCGGCTCGAGCGCGCGCCGCAGGGCGATCTCGACCCCGTGGCGGAGGGCTGATGCACCTCGACGTCTGGCCGCTGATCTTCGTCCTCGTCGGGCTCGTCCTCTACGTCGTCCTCGGCGGCGCGGACTTCGGCGCGGGGTTCTGGCAGCTCTTCGCCGGCCGCGGGCCGCTCGCGAATCGCATCCGCGACCACGCGCACCACTCGATGGGGCCGGTGTGGGAGGCGAACCACGTCTGGCTGATCTTCGTCCTCACCGTGACCTGGACGGCCTACCCGCGCGTGTTCGAGTCGCTCGCGTCGACGCTCTCGATCCCGCTGTTCGTCGCCGGGATCGGGATCGTCCTCCGCGGCGCCGCCTACGCGATGCGGGCCGGCGTCTCGTCCGACCGCGAGGTGCGGACGGTCGACGCGATCTTCGGCGTCTCGTCGATCCTGACGCCCTTCGCGCTCGGCGCCGCCGTCGGCGGCCTCGCCTCCCTGCGCGTCCCGGCCGGCAACGCCGCCGGCGACCTCGCGACGAGCTGGCTCAACCCGACCTCGATCACGATCGGCATCCTCGCCGTCGCGGTGTCGGCCTACCTCGCGGCGGTCTACCTGGCGGCCGACGCCGTCCGGCTCGGCGACGAGGAGCTCGCCGTCGTGTTCCGGCGGCGGGCGCTCGGGGCCGGGCTCGTCGCGGGCGCCGCCGCGGTCGCAGGGCTGATCGTCCTCCGCTTCGACGCGCACCGCCTGTTCGACCGGCTCGCCTGGGGGCCCGGCACGGCCGCCGTCGTCGTCTCGGCGCTGGCCGGCCTCGCCACGCTCGCGCTGGTCGTCCGCCGGCGCTTCGAGCCGGCGCGCTACACCGCCGCGCTTGCCGTTGCCGCCGTCGTCGCGGGCTGGGCGCTCGGGCAGAACCCGCTGCTCCTCCGGGACCTCACCGTCACGCAGGCGGCCGCGTCGCGATCCACCCTGATCGCGGTGATCGCCGCCGTCGTCGCCGGCGGGCTGCTGCTCTTCCCGTCGCTGGCGCTCCTCTTCCGGCTCACGCTCGGCGGCCGTCTGGGGCACGGCCCGACGGCGGACGAGGACGACGAGGGCGCGGCCGGCGAGCTGGCCTCGCCGCGGCTCGCGCTGCGGCTCGCCGGGGCGCTGCTCGTCGTCGGCGTCGGCCTGACGACCGTCGCCGACGGCCCGTGGGCGCACGGCTTCGGGGTCGCCGCCCTGCTCGGGTTCGTCGTCGCCGGGGTGGCGGCGGTCGGCCCCGCCCGATTCGCCGCCGCCGGCGACGATAGGGTCTGAGGCCGTGAACGAGCGCGGCTTCGAGGATCTCGCCGACGGATTCTTCCGTCCGGCCGTCGACGCGCTGACGCCCTACCAGCCGGGCAAGCCGGTCGAGGACGTCCAGCGCGAGCTCGGGCTGGAGCGGGTCGTCAAGCTCGCCTCGAACGAGGGCCCGTTCGGGCCGTTCCCGGCCGCCGTCGAGGCGATGGAACGCGCGGCGCGGGAGCTCAACCGCTACCCCGACGGCGGCAGCTACCGGTTGCACGAGGCGCTCGCCGAGCGGCACGGCGTCGACATCGCCGAGGTCGTCGCCGGCTCCGGCGCCGACGGCTGCATCGACATGCTCAGCCAGGCCGCCCTCGATCCCGGCGACGAGATCGTCTGCGGCTGGCCCTCGTTCCCGAGCTACGTGATCTACGCCCGCCGCCAGGGGGCCACTGCCGTGACCGTGCCCCTCCGCGACCACCGCTACGACCTGGACGCGCTGCTCGAAGCGGTCACGCCGCGCACGAAGCTCGTCTACGTCTGCACGCCGAACAACCCGACCGGCACGATGACCGGCCGCGACGAGCTCGACGCGTACTTCGAGCGGGTGCCCGAGCACGTCCTGACCGTCGTCGACCAGGCCTACTTCGAGTACATCGACACGCCCGACTACCCCGACGCCGTCGAGCGGTACCTGAAGCAGGGTCGCCGGGTCGCCGTGCTGCGGACGTTCTCGAAGATCTACGGCCTCGCCGGCCTGCGTGTGGGCTACGCCGTCGCCGCGCGCGGCGTCTGCGCGGCGATGGCGAAGGTGCGGCGGCCGTTCGACGTCGTCACCACCGGCCAGATCGCCGCCACGGCGAGCATGGGCGACGAGGCCGAGCTGGCCCGCCGCCGGGCCGCGAACGCGGACGGGCTCGTCCGGCTCGAGGAGGTGCTCCGGCGGCACGGGTTCGCGCCGCTCCCCTCGGTCGGCAACTTCCTCTACGCCGAGACCGGCGGCGACGCGAACGTCCTCTTCGACCGCCTCCTGCAGGAGGGCGTCATCGTGCGGCCGCTGGCGGGCTTCGGCGCGCCGACCGCGATCCGCGTCTCCGTCGGCACCGCCGACGAGATCGACTTCCTGGACGCCGCTCTCGGGCGCGTGCTCGCCCGGGCATGAGTCGCAGGCGCGAGTGGACGCGCCCGCAGCTCGTCGAGGCGGTGCGGGGCGGCGACCGGCGCGCCCTCGCACGGGCGATCACGCTCGTCGAGAACGGCGACCCGCTCGCCTACGACGTCGTCCACGACGTCTACCCGCACACCGGCCACGCGTACTCGGTCGGCCTGACCGGCTCGCCGGGCGTGGGGAAGTCGAGCATCGTGTCGGCGCTGATCCGCCACGTGCGCGCGCTCGATCGCAGCGTGGGGGTGATCTCGGTCGACCCGTCGAGCCCGTTCACGCAGGGCGCGCTGCTCGGCGACCGCATCCGCCTCACCGACCACTTCCTCGACCCGAACGTGTTCATCCGGTCGATGGGCACGCGCGGCCACCTCGGCGGGCTGGCCGAGACGACGCTCCAGACGCTCCTGATCCTCGACGCCGCCGGCAAGGACCTCGTCTTCCTCGAGACCGTCGGCACCGGCCAGAGCGACGTCGGGATCCTGTCGATCGCCGACACGGTCGTGCTCGCCCTCATGCCCGGCTCCGGCGACTCGATCCAGGCGCTGAAGGCCGGGATCATGGAGATCCCCGACGTGATCGTCGTCAACAAGATGGACCATCCGCTCGCGAAGACGATGGTCACCGAGGTGCGGCAGGTGCTCTCGCTCGGCCCGCGTGGCGGGTGGCGGCCCCCGATCGTGCTCACCGAGGCGATCCGCGGCGAGGGGATCGACGAGCTGTGGGCGGCGATCGACGAGCACCGCTCGTGGCTCGAGCGCGACGGCGAGCTCGAGGCGCGCCGCCGCCGCAACCTCGCCGCCGAGGTGTTCGCCGTCGCGTCGACCCGGGCGCGCCGCCATCTCGAGGACGCGGTGCGCGACGATCCCGAGCTCCTCCGGCTCCTGGACGAGGTGCAGGCGCGCGAGCTCGACCCGCTGAGCGCCGTTCGTGCGATCCTCGAGCGCGTGTTCCGGATCGAGGACGCATGACGCACCCGACGCTCACGGACGTCGAGGCCGCGCGGGAGCGCATCGGCGACCGGGTCCGCACGACGCCGGTCTACGGCTCCGACTCGCTCTCGCGCCGCAGCGGCCGGCGCGTCTGGCTGAAGGCCGAGAACCTCCAGCGCACGGGGTCGTTCAAGATCCGCGGGGCGGTCAGCAAGCTCGCGACGCTCGGCGAGGCCGAGCGCGCGGCTGGCGTGATCGCCGCGAGCGCCGGCAACCACGGCCAGGCGGTGGCGTGGGCGGCACGCGAGCTGGGCATCCAGGCGACCGTGTTCATGCCGCAGGACGCCCCGATGGCGAAGGTCGAGGCGACGCGCAACTACGGCGCCGCGACGGAGCTGTGCGGTGCCGGGTTCGACGAGGCGCTGGCCGAGGCGCTCGAGCGCGCCGCCGCGACGGGCGCGACCTTCGTGCACGCCTTCGAGGACGAGATGGTGATCGCCGGCCAGGGAACGCTCGGGCTCGAGCTCGCCGAGCAGGTGCCAGACGCCGAGACGTTCGTCCTCCCGATCGGCGGCGGCGGCCTCGCGGCGGGCATCGCGATCGCGCTGCGGGCGCTGCGCCCTGGCGTGCGGCTCGTCGGCGTGCAGGCGGGGAAGACCGGCCGCGGCACGATCGCGGACGGGATCGCCGTCAAGCACCCGGGGACGCTGACGATGGAGATCCTCGACGAGCTCCTCGACGACGTCGTGCATGTCGAGGACGAGGAGATCGCCGAGGCGATCACGCTGCTCCTGGAGCGCGCCAAGCTGGTCGTCGAGGGCGCGGGCGCCGCATCCGTCGCGGCGCTGATGTCCGCCAAGGTCGGTGGCACCGGCGACGCCTGCGCGCTCCTCTCGGGCGGCAACATCGACCCGACGCTGCTGATCTCGGTGATGCGCCACGGCCTGACCCGGGCCGGCCGCTACCTCGTCCTCCGCACGCGCGTCACCGACCGGCCGGGCGAGCTGGTGCGGATGCTCGACCTCGTCGCGCGTGAGCGCGGGAACGTCGTCTCCGTCGAGCACCACCGGGAGGGGATGGCGATCCACGTCGCGGAGACCGAGGTCGAGCTGACGGTGGTCACCCGCGACGACGCGCACTGCTCCCACGTCTGCGCGACGCTCGAGCGGGAGGGCTATCCCGTCGAGCGCCTCGGGTAGCGCTGTTCTACGCTTCCCGCGTGCGCAGAGGCCTCGCCGGGGCTCGCGTCGTGGCGGCCGTCGTCGCGGCCGGGACTCTCGCTGTGCCCGTCGCCGGCGCGAAGGGGCCGAACGTGGCGCGCGTGTGCGGCGCGGGGCGCTGTGTGACGCTCCGCGGGGAACGAGTGGTATGGCCGCTGCTCGCGTGGGAGTACGACGGACCGTTCGCGCTGCTGCCGGCCCCGCGGCCCGCGGCGTTCTACTCGATCCGGCTCCATGATCCGTCGGGCGTCGAGTGGACGGTGCTCTACCTCCCGGGGCGGCACGTCGTGCGGCTGTCGCAGAGCAGGACGCCGCCCTACGACCGCGGGACCGCAGCGTACTGGCGGACGCTTCCCGCGAGCGCCGACGCGTCATTCCGCCGGGCTGTCCGCGGGCTCGCGCCGCTGCCGGCGCCGGCGGGCTGGCGGCGCGTCTAGCTGCCGCAGCGGCGGAAGCCGACGAGCTCGAAGTCGCGGACGCCGCCGTCCAGCACGACGCGGACGTCCAGGCCTTCGCGCTCCAGGAGCGACGCGGCGATGGCGGCGCGCGCGCCGGTCTCGCAGATCGTCACCACGGGCTTCGTCGCGTCGAGGGCGTCGCTGCCCGACTTGCGGAGGAGGCGGTACGGGATGCTGCGCGACCCGGGGATGTAGCCGCTGTCGCGCTCGGACTGCTCGCGGACGTCCACGAGCTGCACGGCGTCGGCGTCGAGCAGGCGCTTCAGCTCCGGCACGTCGATCGTCGCGAGCGTCTCGGTGGCCGCCGCCGAGACGACGTAGCCGGCGACGGAGAGCACGCCGACGGCCCACAGGCGGCGCGCGGCGGCGAGCGCCTCATCGCCCGACGAGGCGTGCAGCACGACGGGCTCGTCGGGGTCGAGCACGAAGCCTGCCTTGGTGCCGAAGGAGCCGCCGTCGAGCGGCACCGAGATTGCGCCCGGCAGGTGGCCCGCCAGGTACGCGGCAACGGGTCGCACGTCGAGCACGGTCGCCTCGCCGACGTCGGGGAGCTCGGCCGGCGCGGGCGGGAGCGGAAGCCACGGGCCCCGGTTCAGCGCGACGACGCGTTCGGTCGTCGGTGGGCGCGGCGTGGAGATCGAGGCCGAGGCGAGCACGAAGTCCTGCAGGTCCTCGTAGGCGAGCGCCTGGTTGTCGGCGCGCTCGGCGCCGATCGTCGAGGAGCGGTCGGGCTTCATGCCGCCGCCGCACAGCGATCCCGCGACGTGGCCCGGGTAGACCTCGACGTCCGGCGGGAGCTCGGTCAGCCGGCGGAGGGAGTGGAACAGGTCGGTGGCGCCCTCGCGCGCGGCGACCGCGAGGTCGGGGCGCGCCGCGTCGCCGACGAAGAGGGAGTCGCCCGTCAGCGCGAGCTCCTCGTCGACGACGAACGAGCAGTGCTCGGGCCGGTGGCCGGGCGTGTGGAGCACGCGGATCTCGACGCCGCCCACCGGGATCGTGTCGCCGTCCGCGAGCGGGTGGAAGCGGTACTCGGGCTCGGCGAGCGGGTGGATCGACACCGGAATGGCGCGGTCGAGCGCGAGGCGACCGTGTCCCGAGACGTGGTCGGCGTGCGTGTGCGTCTCGAGGACGCGGACGACGGTGACGCCGGCGTCCGCGGCGGCCTCGAGCAGCGGCTCGACGGCGAAGGGCGGATCGACCAGCACGGCGACGCCGGCAGTCGCGTCCCCGACGAGATAGGAGGCGCACCCCAGGTCCTCGTCGATGAACTGCCGGAACAGCATGCAGAGACGGTAACGGAAGCGAAGGTCACCCTTCGCCGAACCGTCGCGAGGGCCGAGAACCGGGGTCAGACCCGGGTCTGACCCTGCCGCTCGGCCCGGCACCGGCGCGCGCCCGTCGGTCGGCCCGCTCCTGTGCAGCGGTTTCTCACTTCGGACCGACAAACCGGGGTC
>DASZWI010000210.1:0-9315 GCA_035546715.1 Gaiellaceae bacterium
TCCGCGCCGAGCAGCGCGCCCGGGCCGCGCAGGCCCGCGCGGCCGCGGCCCGCGAGCGCGCTGCGAGGGCCGCCGCCCTGACGGCGGCCGCGCGGCCCACCACGACCGCCGTCACCACGACCGCCCCGCCGCCCACGACGACCGTACCCGCGACGACCACGACCCCGGCGACCACGACGACGCCGCCGACCACGACCGCACCCCGGCCGACGACGACCGTCCCGCCCCCGCCCCCTCCGCCGCCCGCGTCGGCCGGCCATCCCGCAGCGGCGTCGATCGCGCTGCGCTACCTCGGCGTCCCCTACCAGTGGGGCGGCGCGACCCCCGCGGGCTTCGACTGCTCGGGGCTCGTCATGTACGTCTACGCGCAGCTCGGCGTGCCGCTCCCGCACTACGCCGCCGCGCAGTACCAGCTCGGCTCCCCCGTCGCCCGCTCGCAGCTGCAGCCGGGCGACCTCGTGTTCTTCGACTCGCTCAACCACGTCGGGATCTGGATCGGCGGCAATCAGTTCGTCGACGCGCCGGAGACGGGCGACGTGGTGAAGATCGAGACGATGAGCGACTGGTACGCCGGCCACTACGTCGGCGCGCGCCGGATCTAGAGCTCGTCGAGCAGCCTGAGCTCGATCAGCCGCGACGCGTCGAAGCCCTCGATCCGCAGCAGCGAGCCCGCGGCGGCCGCGGCCGCGCCGGCCGGCATCAGGCCGACCAGCTCCGCGCCGACCACGTCGGCGCCGCGCAGCGCCGCCTCGCGCTCGACGAAGGCGACGATGTCGTGCAGCGCCGCCGCCTCCCAATCCTCGACGTTCATCGACACCTGGACGAGCCCGGCACGCCGGAGGTCGAGCCCGAGCGCCCGCACCCCGGGGAAGCCGCCGCCGTGCTCGCGGACGACCGCCGCCACGGCCTCGGCGACCTCCACGGGCCCGCGCAGGTTGACGTTGAAGGCGATCAGCGGCGGACGCGCCCCCAGGATCACGCCGCCGGCGGTCGGGTGCAGCTCGGCCGGCCCGAAGTCGGGAGCCAGCTCGCCCGCGGCGAGCCGCGCGCGCAGCCCGTCGATCCCCCCGCGCCGGTAGAACGCCGGGCCGCGCGCCGGCGGCGCGTAGAGGAAGATTGGAAGCCCGCGCTCCTCGGCGAGCCGGCGGCCGACCTCCCCGGCGAGCGCGTGCGCCCGGGGCAGGTCGTCGGGCCGCAGCGGGACGATCGGCACGACGTCGGCCGCGCCGATCCGCGGATGCACGCCCTCGTGCCGGGCCAGGTCGATGCGGTCGACGGCGACGGCGACCGCCGCGGAGAGCGCGTCGGACAGCTGCTGCTCGTCCCCGACGAGGGTGAAGACCGACCGGTTGTGGTCGGGGTCGGCGTGGACGTCGAGCAGCCGCGCGTGCGCGCTCAGCGCGTCGGCGAGTGCGTCGACGGTGGCCCGGTCGCGTCCCTCGCTGAAGTTCGGCACGGACTCGAGCGGCAGCACCGCCGTACCTTATGCCGGTGACTCGCCGGCGCTCCTTCTACCGCTCGCACGCCTCCTTCCAGCGCGACCTCCGCGTCTGCCGCGCCTGCGTGGAGGCCGGGCACCCGCTCGAGTCCTGGCCGGTGCTGTCCGAGCTCACCGGGCAGCGCGCGTATCTCTACGGCCAGGCCCCCGGCGAGGTCGAGGGCGTCGAGCGCCGCCCGTGGCGCGGCCGTGCCGGTCGCACGCTCCGCCGCTGGCTCGATCTCGACGAGGACGCCTTCTACGCGACGTTCTACTGCGCCTCGGTCACGCGCTGCTATCCGGGCAAGCCGCTGTCGGGTCGCGGCGACCGGACGCCGACCCCGGAGGAGCAGCGGCTGTGCGCGTTCTGGCGCGAGCAGGAGCTGCGCCTCATCCGCCCCGGCCTGCTCGTCACGGTCGGCGGCCTCGCACTGCGTCACATCCTCGGCGTCAAGAGCATCGGCGAGGCGGTCGGCCGCCGCTACGAGCTCGACGGCGTGCCGGTGATCCCGCTCCCGCACCCCTCCGGCGCCAGCAGCTGGCTCAACCTGCCGGCGAACCGGGCGCTCGTCGACGTCGCCGTCGGTCTCGTCCGCGAGGAGCTGGCCGGGCTCGCCTGAGCCTCGGCGAGCTCCGAGACTCGCGGACCTAGAGCAGCTCGCTGAGCGGGAACGAGCGATGCCGCCGCGGCGGCACGAGGTAGTGCTGGCGGTGCGTCGTGTGCAGCACGCCGTTCAGGCCCATCTGGGCGGAGTGCGGCGCGACCGGCAGCACGGTGCCGTCGGCGTAGCGGCCGTCCATGGCGAGGCGCATCCGCCGGAAGAAGTCGGTCGTCGGCGAGAACGCGATGAAGTGGACGCCGGCGGCGGGCTCGCTGTCGCGGAACCGGTCTCGCGTCGGGCTCGCCGACCAGAAGAACGGATGGTCGAGGGTGTTGAAGTCGACCCGCTGGAGGATCGCCGTGCCCTTGGGGCGCAGGACGCCGTAGTTGTCGCGCACGGCCGCCTGGAGGCGGTTGACCGGCTGGATCGACGCGCTGTGGCCGACCAGGCCGTTCTCGGGGTCGGTCGCGAACTGCGCGACGAGCTGCTCGGTCTGGACGTCGCCCGGCCCCTCCGGCAGCGTCAGGACGTCCTCGCCGATCGTGTTCGAGGAGCGGCCGAGGTCGGTCGCGAGCCACACGCGCAGCGCGAACGCGTTGTTCGAGTACCAGACCGCCACGTCCTCGTAGAGGTGCGACACGTGCATGGTCGTGCCGTTGCGGAAGTAGCCGTTCGGCCACTGGTCGGTCATCCCCGGAAGCGTCTCGAAGTTCGCGATCCGGTCGGGCCCGAGCGCGGCCTTCTGCGTCGAGGTGAACCCGAGGAAGAGCTGCGCGCTCCGCGGGATCTGGTCGGCGCCGGCGATCTTGGCCTTCGTCGCCATCTCCTTCGGCAGGCTCGTACGGCCGCCGAAGCCGCCGCCGACGAACCCCTTGCGGATGCTCGTCAGCCGGAGGAGCCCGTCGAGCGCCGAGAAGAGCGCCTGCGACTCCGTCGCGATCCGCTCGAGCGAGTCGCTCTGGAAGACGAAGCAGACGTCGTTCCGCTCGAGCACGAGCGTCGAGGGGTCGCTCGGAAACCGCTCGACGTCGAAGAACGCCGGCACCGGAGCGCCGGCTGTCTGCGACGCCTCGCGGTCGACCGGCAGGTACGCCGGATAGCGGGTGCCGTGCACGGCCGGCACGTACTCGCGGAAGTACGGCGTGCCCCAGCCGACCACGACCGTCAGCCCGGCAGGCGTCGGCGGATGCCTCGCCTCGATCTCGGCCAGCGCCCGCTCGAGGGCGAGACGGGCGTCCCGCAGCGCCTTCGGCGTGCGGGCGACGTCCAGCTGCGCGGTGACCACGTGGTGGTAGAGCGGCGGCACGGTGACCCGCACGCCGTCGTCGGTGATCACGCGCAGCCCCTGCATCAGGTGCTGCTCGGGCGGCAGCGCGACGCGGGCGACGGCGGCTCGCGCCGGTGCGGTCGCGAGCCCGTCCAGCAAGCCGTAGACGCCGGCGATCCCGAGCGCGGCGAGACCGGACCGCTGGAGGAACTCCTTCCGCGTCAGGTCGCCGGGCACCGCTTTGCAGCGTACCCCCCGTCCCCGACCCGGACGCTACGCTCGGACGCATGGCCGACGCGACGGAGCCGAGCTACCGCACGATCTTTTTCCGTCTGCTCGCGTTCCTTCGGCCGTACCGCGTGTCGATGGTCGCCTCGGTCGTGCTCGCGATCGGCTCGCAGGCGGCCGCGCTCGCCGCGATCCTGCTCACGCGCAGCGTCGTCGGCGTCATCCGCGCGGACGACCTGCATCGGCTCTGGTGGTACGTCGCCGGCGTGGTCGCGCTCGGCGCTGCGCGCGCGTCGATGATGCTCGCGCGCCGGTTCATCGCCGGGCGCCAGGCGCTCGCCGTCGAGCTCGACCTGCGCACCGACGTGTACGCCAAGCTCGTCCGTCTCTCGTTCGGGTTCTACGACCGGCACCAGATCGGCCAGCTGATGAGCCGGGCGACCGTCGACCTCCAGGCCGTCCGCTTCTTCCTCGGCTACGGGCTGATCTTCTTCTTCCAGAACGCGTTCACGGTCGTCGGCGTCGCGATCGTCACCTTCGCCATCTCCTGGCAGCTCGCCCTGATCGTCGTGGGCGTCGCGCCGCTGCTGATCGCCGTCGCCTACCGCTACAGCCACGTCTCGCATCCGCTGCTGCGGGACGTGCAGCAGAAGCTGGCCGACGTCGCGACGGTGACCGAGGAGAACGTCGTCGGCGTCCACGTCGTCAAGTCGTTCGCGCAGGAGGCGACCGAGCAGCAGAAGTTCGAGGCGCGGTCGCAGGCGGTGTTCGCGCAGAGCGTGCTCGTGAATCGCCAGAGCGCCTTCTACATCCCGCTGCTCTCGTTCCTGCCGCTGCTCGCGCAGGCGGCGATCCTGCTCGTCGGCGGCCGGATGGTCGCGCGCGGGTCGCTGTCGCTCGGCGACTTCGTCGCGTTCAACCTCTACCTGGCGATGCTCGTGGGGCCGCTGCGCCAGCTCGGGCAGTGGATCGGCCAGGCGCAGCGTGCGACCGCGTCCGGCGAGCGGATCTTCCAGGTGATCGACGAGCCCGAGGACATCGCCGACCGGCCCGAGCCGCGCGAGCTGCCGGACGGCCCGGGCCGCGTCGCCTTCGAGGGCGTGACGTTCGGCTACGACCCGGCGCGGCCCGTCCTCCACGACGTCGACCTCGAGCTGGAGCCGGGACGCGTGGTGGCGCTGATCGGCCACACGGGGTCCGGCAAGACGACGCTCGCGTCGCTGATCCCCCGCTTCTACGACGTCGATCGCGGCCGCGTCGTCGTCGACGGCGCCGACGTCCGCGAGCTGAGCCTCCGCTCGCTGCGCCGCGAGATCGGCGTGATCGCGCAGGACCCGTTCCTCTTCTCGGCGAGCGTGCGCGAGAACCTCGCGTTCGGCCGGCCCGAGGCGACCGACGACGAGATCGAGCTCGCGGCGCGGCGCGCCCAGGCGCACGAGTTCGTCGCCGCGCTGCCGGAGGGCTACGACACCGTCATCGGCGAGCGCGGCATCACGCTCTCCGGCGGCCAGCGGCAGCGCATCGCGATCGCGCGGGCGCTGGTCGTCGACCCGCGCATCCTGATCCTCGACGACGCGACCGCCTCGGTCGACGCGACCACCGAGGCGCGCATCCGCGAGGGCCTGCGCGAGGCGATGCGCGGCCGGACGACGATCATCATCGCCCACCGCCTCTCGACGATCGCGCTCGCCGACGAGGTGATCGTCCTCGACGAGGGACGGGTCGTCGCCCGCGGCACGCACGACGAGCTCGCGCAGAACGACGTGTACGCCGAGATCCGCCGGCACGGGATGCTCGAGCGGCTCTTCAGCGAGGACGCGGCGTGAAGGTCCACCAGCCCGGGAGCCACCTCACCGAGCGCCGCGGCGCGCGCGTCGACGACTGGTCGTGGCGCCGGACGAAGCGCCGGCTCTCGATGCTCCGGCGGCTCGCTCGGCCCTACCGCGCGCGCACGGCAGCGGCGCTCGGGGCGCTGCTCGGCGCGACGGTCGTCGGGCTGGCGCCGCCGTTCCTCGTCGGCCGCACGGTCGACGCGGTGCGGCACGGCCAGACGGCTCGGCTGACCTCGTACGTCGCGGCGTTCGTCGCCGCCGGCGCGCTCGGGATCGGGTTCGGCTACCTGCAGGGGTACCTCACCGGCTGGACGGGCGAGCGGATGCTCGCCGACCTGCGCAACCTCGTGTTCGCGCACCTCCAGCGGCTGTCGCTCGGCTTCTACGAGCGCAACCGGGCGGGCGTGATCATCAGCCGGCTGACGAACGACGTCGAGGCGCTCGACCAGCTCGTCACGGACGGCGTCACGTCGCTCGTCCAGAACACGCTCACGCTGGCCGGAACCGCGGTCGTCCTGTTCTGGCTCGACTGGCGGCTCGCGCTCGCGACGCTCACCGTCATGCCGCTGATGGGGGCGGCGACCGCGATCTTCCGGCGCCGCTCCGGGCGCGCGTACCGCCTCGTGCGGGAGTCGCTCGGCGCCGTGACGGCGACGCTGGCGGAGGACATCGCCGGGATGCGCGTCCTGCAGTCGTTCACGCGCGAGCGGGAGGCGCAGGCGAACTTCCGCCGCATCAGCGACACCTACCGCGCCTCGAACATGCAGACGGTCGTGCTGAACGGCGTCTACTTCCCGTTCGTCGACCTGCTGTCGTCGGTCGCCACGGCGGTCGTGCTCGGCTACGGCGGCTGGCTCGTCTTCCACGGGCACGAGACGATCGGAACGCTCGTCGCCTTCATGGGCTACCTGTCGAACTTCTTCGACCCCGTGCAGCAGCTCTCGCAGCTCTACAACGTCTTCCTGTCGGCGGTCGCCGCCCTCGACAAGCTGACCGACCTGCTCGACGAGGAGCCCGAAGTGCGCGACGAGATCGACGCCCCGGAGCTGCCCGAGATCGAGGGCTACGTGCGGTTCGAGGACGTCCGGTTCGCCTACGGCCGGGGGCCGGAGGTGCTGCACGGCCTCGACCTCGACGTCCCGAGGGGGACGACCGTGGCGCTCGTGGGCCACACCGGCGCCGGCAAGTCGACGATCGCGAAGCTGCTCGCGCGCTTCTACGACCCCACCGGGGGGCGCATCACGCTCGACGGGATCGACCTGCGCAGCGTCCGGCAGCGCTCGCTGCGGCGCCAGCTCGGGATCGTGCCGCAGGAGGGCTTCCTCTTCGCGGGAACCGTCGCCGACAACATCGCGTTCGGCCGGCCCGGCGCCTCCCGCGAGGAGATCGCGGCCGCCGCCGCTGCGGTCGGGGCCGACCACTTCATCTCCGAGCTGGAGCACGGCTACGACACCCAGCTCGGCGAGCGCGGCTCGCGGCTGTCGCTCGGCCAGCGGCAGCTGGTCGCGTTCGCGCGGGCGCTGCTCGCCGACCCGCGCATCCTGATCCTCGACGAGGCGACGAGCTCCGTCGACATCGGCACCGAGCGGCGGATCGAGCAGGCGCTGCGCACGCTGCTCGAGGGGCGCACCGCGTTCATCGTCGCGCACCGGCTCTCGACGATCCGCGACGCCGACCTGATCGTCGTCCTCGAGCACGGCCGGATCGTCGAGCAGGGCACGCACGCCGAGCTCCTGGCCGCGCGCGGCCTCTACACGAGCCTGTACGGCGACTGGGCTGCCGAGGCGGCGGCGTAGGCGTGGCCGCGTTCGCCGACTTCGTCCTGGCATGGCTCCCGCCGGCGCCGGCCTCGGTGCTCGAGGTCGGCTGCGGCCGGGAGGGCGGCGTCGTCGCGGCGCTGAGCGCCGCGGGGTACGACGTGCTCGGCGTCGACCCGGACGCGCCGGAGGGCCCGCCGTTCCGGCGCGAGACGTTCCAGGCGGCGGCGCCGTCGCTCGGGACGTTCGACGCGGTCGTCGCGGGCCGGATGCTCCACCACGTGCACCCGCTCGACGAGGCCGTCGAGCTCCTGACCCGCCTCGCCCCGCGCCTGGTCGTCGACGAGTTCGCCTGGGAGGCGATCGACCCGGCGGCGCAGGCGTGGTACGAGCGCCGGCACGCCGAGCTGACCGCCGCCGGCGGCACGCCGGGGGGACCGGCGACGCTCGACGAGTGGCGGTGGCGCCACTCCGACCTGCACCGCAGCGATGCTGTCCTGGCCGCGTTGCGCAAGCGCTACCACGACCGCGCCTTCGAGCCGCTGCCGTACCTGCACCGCTGGCTCGGCCCGGCGGAGGAGGCAGCCGAGACGGCGCTGGTCGAGGCGGGGACGATCCCGGCGACGGGGTGGCGCTGGGCCGGCGAGCTCGCTCAGTCGTAGCGGTCGAGGCTGGCCGGGATGACGACCGAGCCGGCCGCTTTGTCGTGCCACGTCTGCTTCTCGCGGTCCCAGATCATCCAGAGGAACCCGATGAGGACCACGGCGCCGGACACGAGCGACACGAGCCAGCGCACGAAGGCACGGCCGTAGCCGATCGGCGCACCCGTGCCGTTGCGGAGGTCGACGACGCGGATGCCGAGGGCGGCGTCGCCCGGCGTCTGACCCGTCGTACCGTGGAAGTACGTGAAGTACGCGAGGCTGACCAGCGTGCCGACGCCGTAGCCGAGCGCGCGGCCGAGGATCGCGCTGAGGATCCCCTCGACGATCCCGGTGACGAGCGCGTCGATCACGAACGCCCCGAACCGCCGCCAGAAGCCGACCCGTGCCCACGTCAGCCGCTCGCTGACATCCACCGCGCCCGCCGTCGCCTGCACCGGTCGCAGCATAAGCTCTGACCGTGGACGTCGACAAGGAGACCCAGGACCGCATCGAGCAGCCGGTCTCCGCCGAGGCCGAGCGCGAGGCTCGGCTGACGCCCGCCGAGGCGGTCGCGCAGATGCGCATCCGCGTGCCGGTCCGCTCGAACCGGACGCTCCGGCAGGTGGTCGAGCGGGTCAACCACGACGACCAGCTCAAGGGCTGGTGGCACGTGGCGAACGTGAACGCGGTCGCCCGGATGGAGATCAACGACCACTCCTGGGTGCACATCCAGATCGTCACGAACATCGCGCTCAAGCTGTTGCGGCAGCTCACCAAGCACGGCGTCGAGCCGAACATGGTCGTCGACTACGGGATGACCCGCGCCGACGCCGAGGTGGTCGTCGCCCTGACGGCGCTGACCCATTGCGTCGGGATGTCGGTCCACCGCAAGGGGCACGAGGACTTCAGCCTGTTCCTCGCCGAGCCCAAGCTCCGTGAGCTCCTCGACGGCATCTACGCCGAGCCCGACCTGACCGTCGTCGTGTCGGAGGTGCTCCAGGGGATCATCAGCCACCGCTCCGACGGCGAGCCGCTCACGCTCGAGGCGGGGATCCTCCGCGTCGCCGACGCGCTCGACATGGAGCAGGGCCGCTCGCGAATCGCGTTCGAGCGCGGCCGCGTCGGCATCCACTCCCTGTCGGCAGCGGCGATCGAGGAGGTCGAGATCTCCGACGGCGACAAGCCGATCCGCATCTCGATCCGCATGAACAACTCCTCCGGCATCTACCAGGTCGACGGCCTGCTCAAGGCGAAGCTGCGCGGATCGGGACTCGAGCCGTACGTCGAGGTGGTCGCGCACATCGACACCGAGGCGGAGAAGCGGCTCGTCCCGCTGTACACGCTCGAGATCTGAAAAGGCGCCCTCGGCCGACGATAACGGGCGAGGCCGGTACAATGCCGGCCGTCCGTGCGGGATCGTCTAATGGTAGGACGCCTGACTCTGGATCAGGTAGTCTAGGTTCGAATCCTAGTCCCGCAGCTCCGCGAAAACCCTGCTCAGGCAGGGTTTT
>DASZWI010000211.1:0-13123 GCA_035546715.1 Gaiellaceae bacterium
GTCGTCTCGCCCGACCGCTCAGGCGACGGGCGGCTCCACGGGTCCGGAGATTCCTGCCGAGTCGAACGTGGCCATCTCGCGGAGGATGTCGGCCGCCGAGGCGATCATCGGGAGCGCGAGCGCGGCGCCGGTGCCCTCGCCGGCGCGGGCATACGGCAGCGACGCGGCGAGGGCGACGCTCGCTCCTCGCGAGACCGCCCCGGCCGCCGCCGCGACGGCGATCGCGTGCGCGGTCCCGGCGAGGGCCGCGAGCGCGGCGGCGCGCAGCAGCAGGTCGAGCGCCAGGGCCGTGGCGCCGTAGGAGCCGATGCGGTGGTCGCGCATGATCTCCAGCGCCCGCTCACGCGTCGAGCCGCCGAGCGCGTCGGCGGTGTCCGCGACCGCGTCGAGGTGCAGGGCGCCGGTGAGTGCCGCCATCACCGCGAGCGCGACGCCGGCCGCCGCGAGCCCCGGCAGCACCTGTGCCACGCCGTAGGCGGCTGCCCCGGTCGCGGCGCCGACGCCGGCCCCGACGAGCGGGAACCACGGCGCGGCGCGGCCCACGTCCTCCGCGCCGAGCTCGACCCGGCGGCCGACGGGGATCCGCGTCAGGAACGCCACGGCGGCGAGCGCGGCCCGCAGCTCACCCATCGCGACCGAGGATCGAGGCGGCGTCCTCGAGCGCCAGCGCCCGGCCGGCGACGACGAGGTAGGCGCGGTCGGACTCGGCGACCCAGGCGGCGTTGACCCGTCCGTTCAGGTCGCGCCAGGTCCGTCCGAGCGGCGTCGCAGGGACGACGCCGAGCCCGGCCTCGTTCCCCACGACGACGGTCAGGCCCGGCCGGGCGCGGGCGGCCCGGGCCGCGACGCCGGCCTCGGCCTCGATCCGCTCGGGCCGGTCGCGGGCGAGCCGGTTGGCGCTCCAGAGGGACAGGCAGTCGACCACGAGGCAGGCGGCCGGATCGACCCCCGCGACGGCGTCGGCGAGTGCGAGCGGCTCCTCGATCGTCTGCCACTCGGGCGGCCGCTCCGCGCGGTGCCGGGCGATCCGCGCCGCCATCTCGTCGTCGCCTGCCTCGCCCGTCGCGAGGAACACCACCGGCGCCTCCTGCGCGCGCGCGAGGCGCAGCGCGAGCGAGGACTTGCCGCTGCGGGCGCCGCCCAGCAGCACGATCAGCATCGGGCGAGCGCCTCCACCAGACGGCGATTGTCCTCGCCGCGACGGACGGCCACGCGCACGAACCGCTCGTCGAGTCCCGGGAACGTCCACGCCGGCCGCACGGCGATGCCCTCCTCGCGGAGTCGCGCCACGGCGGCCGGCCCGTCCGCCAGCCGGAGCAGCAGGAAGTTCGCCGCGCCCGGCCAGACGCGCACGCCGGGGAGTCCTGCGAGCGCGGCGACGAGCCCCTCGCGCTCGGCGGTCACCTCCGCCGCGACGCGTGTCGGGGTCTCGCGGTCGTCGGCGCACGTGGCGAGCGCCGCGCACGCGAGGGCGTTGACGCTCCACGGCTGCCGGTTGGCCTCCAGGCGCTCGACGAGGTCGGGCTCGGCCAGCAGGTAGCCGGCGCGCAGGCCCGCGAGCGCCCAGAGCTTCGTCAGGCTGCGCAGCACGGCGAGACCCGGCCGGCGCGTCCCCGCGAGCGACTCCGGCTCGCCGGGCACGAAGTCCATGAAGGACTCGTCGACGAGCACGAGCCGGCCGGGGCGGAGGAGCGCGAGCAGGTGCGCACGCGCGTCGAGGCCCCCGGTCGGGTTGTTCGGGTTCCCGACGACGACCAGCTCCGCGTCCTCGGGCACGGAAGCCGGGTCGAAGCGCCACGCTCCGGGCTCGCGGAAGACGTGCCGGACGTCGGCCCCGACGGCGCGCAGCGCCGCCTCGGGCTCCGTGAACGCGGGGTGGATGCAGCAGGCCCGCCGCGGCCGCAGCGCGTGGGCGATCAGCCAGAAGACCTCGCACGCGCCGTTTGCGGCGAGGACGGCGGCCGGCTCCACGCCGTGGCGGGCGGCGATGCGGGCGCGCGCTTCGCGCTCGGAGGGGTAGGCGGTCGACGCGAGCGCGCGGCGGAGCGCCGCCTCGAGCTGTGGCGAGCGCGGGCCGGGCCAGGTGTTGACGGCGAAGTCGAGCAGCCCGGGCTCGGCGAGCGCGTCGCCGTGCAGCCGCAGGCTCACCGGCGCGCTCCGAGTGCGGCGAGGAGGACGGCGCCGAGGGTGACGGCCCGTGTGAGCCGCACGGCGCGGGCGACGTCGGCGGGTCGCGGCGTCCGTCCGGCGCCCAGCATGGGGCGGTCCTCGACGGCGTGTGCGTAGGCGGTGCGGCCGCCGAGCCGGAGCCCGAGCGCGCCCGCGAACGCCGCCTCGACCCGGCCCGCGTTCGGGCTCGGGTGGCGGCGGCCGTCGCGCAGCGCCGCGGTCCAGGCGGCGCGAGGGGCGCCGCCCGCCAGACCCGCGAGCAGCACGGTCAGGCGCGCCCCGGGCCAGCTCGCGAGGTCGTCCGCGCGCGCCGCCGCCCAGCCGAAGCGCGCGTACCGCTCGTCGCGGCGGCCGACCATCGCGTCGAGCGTGTTGACCGCGCGGTAGGCGGCGGCCCCCGGCGCGCCGAGCAGCGCGGCCCACACGAGCGGCGCCACCACGGCGTCGCTCGTGTTCTCCGCCAGCGACTCGACGGCGGCTCGCACGAGCCCGTCTCCGTCGAGCAGGGCCGGGTCGCGCCCGACCAGCGTGGGCGCCAGCGCCCGCGCCTCCGCGAGGTCGCCGCGCGCGACCGCGTCGGCAAGCCGGGATGCGGCCCGCTCGAGCGACCGGCCGCCGAGCGTGGCCCAGACGAGCGCGACGCGCAGCCACCAGCTGCGATCGACCGCGCGGGCGGCGGCGTAGACGGCGCCGACGAGCGTGGCCGTGTGGACGGCGCCCGCGGCGCGCGAGTCCCGCCAGAGGACGCGCTCGAGCGCGGTCGCGGCGCGCCCGAAGCCGGCGACCGGGTGGAACCGGCGCGGGTCGCCGAAGGCCCGGTCGGCCAGCGCCGCGGCGACGACGTAGGTCAGAAGTCGATCCCCCGCCGGCCGCGGATGCCGCGGTCGTAGGCGTGCTTCACCTTCACCATCTCGGTGACGGTGTCGGCGAGCTCGACCAGCTCGGGCGCGGCATTGCGGCCGGTGAGCACGACGTTGACGTGCGGCGGTCGGCTGCGGATCGCCTCGACGACGGCCGCGCCGTCGATCCAGCCGTAGGTGATCGGGTACGTGATCTCGTCGAGCACGACGAGCTGGTGCTCGCCGGCGGCGATCGTCGCGGCGGCCAGCTCCCACGCCGCGGCTGCGCGGCCCGCCGACGTCTCGAGATCCTGCGACTCCCAGGTGAAGCCGTCGCCGCCCTTGAGCCAGTCGACGCCGAGCTTCCGGGCGACCGCCTCCTCGCCGACCTTCCACTTCCCCGACTTGATGAACTGGACCACGCAGACGCGCCAGTCGCGCGCGACGCCGCGCAGGACGACGCCGAACGCCGCGGTCGACTTGCCCTTGCCGTCGCCCGTGTTGAGCAGGACGAGCGACCGCGGGCGCTTCGCCGGCGGAGGAGGCGGCGTGCGCGGCGGCGCGGCGGGATCGCGACGCGCGGTCATGCCGCCCTCGCAGCCGCGAGCAGCGCGTCCACGTCGAGGTGCTCCTCGACCGAGTCCGCCAGCGTCTCGAACGCCTGGTCGAGCGTCCGGCGCGGCGACGCGCCGACGAGCGCCTCGACGATCGCCGGGTCCTCCAGCGCGCCGTGCACGGTCACGCCGAGCACCGGTCCCGAGGCCCAGCCCAGCCCGCCCGGCAGCGCCACCTCGACCGGGCCGGTCGCCGCCGTCCGGCCGTGCCGGATCTCGTATCCGTGCAGCGCGAGGCCGCCGAGCGGCGCCCACGGCTCGGGCAGCTCGGCGAAGCGCGTCTCCGTGCGCCGTGTCAGCTTCGCCCCCTCGAACACGGTGAGCAGCGGCAGCAGGCCGAGGCCGGCGCCGGCGCCGTCGACCCCGGCGGCGTCCTCGACGCTCTCGCCGAGCATCTGGAGCCCGCCGCAGATCCCGAGGATGCGGCCGCCGCGCGCCGCGCGCGCCCGGATCGCCTCGGCGAGCCCGGTCGCGTGCAGCCACGCGAGGTCGGCGCCGACGCGCTTGGAGCCCGGCAGGATCACCAGGCCGGCCTCCGCCACGACGGCCGGGTCGGCCGTCCAGCGCAGGTCGGCGACCTGCTCGAGGAGCTTCAGCTCGTCGAGGTTCGAGGCGGTCGGATAGCGGACGACGGCGACGAGCGGCGCGCGTCCGCCCGGCCGGCGCGGCGTCGCGGCGCCGTCCTCGTCGGGCAGGCCGTGGTCGAGCCAGGGCAGCACGCCGACCGTCGGCACGCCGGTGAGGGAGCGGAGCTGCTCCGGGCCGGGCGCGAGGAGGGAGGCGTCGCCGCGGAACTTGTTCAGCACGAAGCCGCAGATCAGGGCGCGCTCGTCCTCGCGCAGCAGCGCCCACGTGCCGTACAGGTGCGCAAACGCGCCGCCGCGGTCGATGTCCGCGACGAGCGCCACGGCCGCGCGGGCGAGCTTCGCGCTGCGCATGTTCGCGAGGTCGGTGTCGCGCAGGTTGACCTCGGCCGGGCTGCCCGCTCCCTCCAGCAGCACGAGCTCGTGCTCGTCGAGCAGCGCCTGCAGCGAGCTCTCGATCGCCGGCCAGAGGTCGTCGCGCCGGTCGCGCCAGGCGCGGCGGCTCAGCTCCAGATCGGGCCGGCCGAGCACCACGACCTGGCTGCGGGTGTCGCCCTCCGGCTTCACGAGCACCGGGTTCATGCGCACGTCGGGCTCGAGCCGCGCGGCGAGCGCCTGGAGGTACTGGGCCGTGCCGATCTCGCCGCCGTCGACGACGCGCGCGTTGTTGGACATGTTCTGCGCCTTGAAGGGCACGACGTCGACGCCGCGGCGCCTGAGGGCGCGGGCGAGGCCGGCGGTGACGAGGCTCTTGCCGGCCGAGCTCGACGCGCCCTGGATCATCAGCGCGGGCATCAGGCCCTCGTCACGCCGGCCTCGCCGAACGTGCCCATCTCGGCGTGCAGGCGGCTCGCGAGCTCGAGCAGCGGCAGCGCGAGGAGCGCGCCGCTGGCCTCGCCCAGCCGCAGCCGCAGGTCGAGCAGCGGCTCGAGCCCGAGCTCGACGAGGACCCGGGCGTGGGCGGGCTCGGCGGAGCGATGGCCGGCCAGCAGGTAGTCGCGGACCGACGGCTCCAGCCGCACGGCGACGAGCGCCGCGACTCCGACCGCGAAGCCGTCGAGCACGACCGGCCGCCGGGCCGTCGCGGCGGCGAGGAGGGCGCCGACGATCGCGGCGAGATCGAGTCCGCCCACGCGACGCAGGCACTCGAGGGGGTCGGCCGGGTCGGGTGCGTTCGCGGCGAGCGCAGCCGCCACGACGGCCCGCTTGCGCTCGAGCCCCTGCGCGTCGAGCCCCGTGCCGCGTCCGCAGACCGCGTCGGGCGGCAGCCCGGTGAGCGCGGCGAGCAGCGTCGAGGCGACGGTCGTGTTCCCGATCCCGATCTCGCCGACCGCGAGCAGCTCGCAGCGCTCGGCGAGCCGGGCCGTCTCCTCGTAGCCGGCCGTGACGGCCCGCTCGAGCTCGTCCGGGTCCAGCGCCGGACCGGTGGTGAGGTCGCCGCTGCCGGCGGCGACGCGACGGTCGACCAGGCCCGCCCCGGGCGCGCCGCGGAGGCCGACGTCGACCACGGCCAGCTCGGCGTCGAGCGCGCGGGCGAGCACCGCGACCGCGGTCTCGCCCCGGGCGGCCGCGGCCGCGACCTCGGCCGAGACCCGGCCGGGGAAGAGGCTCACGCCCCGCTCGGCGACACCGTGGTCGGCGGCGAACACGAGCACCCCGCGCGTCAGGCCGGTTCGGGGGGCTTCGCCGGTCGCCGCGGCCAGGCGCTCGAGCGCCGTCTCGAGCGCCCCGAGGCTGCCGGCCGGCTTGACGAGCTCGTCGGAGGCGTCGCGCACGGCCACCGCCGCCTCCGGGGTGCCCGGCTCGATCCCGGCGGCGAGCCGCCGCCACCAGGCCGGGGCCGCCGCGGACGGCGCGGGCGCGACCGGGGGCGCCGCGGGGTCGGGAACGGCCTCCAGCCGCGCGCCCCAGCGCTCGTGGAAGACGAGCTCGCCGACCGGGCGGCGCGCGCTCCAGCCGGCGGCCTCGAGCCCGGGCCGGACGGGCCGCTCGTCGGGATAGCCGATGCACAGCCAGGCGACCGGCACGACCTCCGGGGGCAGGCCGAGCAGCGCCTGGACGTCCTCCTCCCGGTAGAACGACACCCAGCCGACGCCGATCCCCTCGGCTCGGGCGGCGAGCCAGAGGTTCTGGATCGCGCACGAGGTGGAGTAGAGGTCGGTGTCGCGGATCGTCCCGCGGCCGAGCACCTCCGCGTCGGCCGGGCCGCGGTCGCAGCAGACGCAGACGCTCACCGGGGCCTCGCGGATGCCTTCGATCTTCAGGTCGAGGAACTGGCGGGTGCGCTCGTCGAAGCGCTCCCCCTGCACGAGCCGCTCGCGGGCCGCGAGCGCCTGCATCGCCGCCTTCGTCTCGTCGCTCGTCACGACGACGAAGCGCCACGGCTGCATCAGGCCCACGGATGGCGCCCGGTGCGCCGCGTCGAAGAGGCGGTCGAGGGCGCCGTCCGGCAGCGGGTCGGGACGGAAGCGGCGGATGTCGCGCCGCTCGGCGATGGCACGCGCGACGGCGGCCTGCTCCTCGTCGGAGAACGCCCAGCCGGCGGGATCGTCGCGCCGCGCGCGGGCGCGCGAGTCGTCGAAGCCGCCGGGCAGCGCGGGGCGCTCGAAGCTCACGCGCTCCTCCTGCGGGGCAGCACGAACACGGCCCCGTCCTCGTGCACCACGCGCACGTCGGCCGCGTACAGCGCGCCGATCGTCCCCTCCGACAGCACCTCGGCGGGCGCGCCGTCGGCGACGAGGCGACCGCCGTCGAGCAGCAGCAGGCGGTCGGCGAACTGTCCCGCGAGGCTGAGGTCGTGCATCGCCGCGACGACCGTCAGGCCGTGGTCGCGGCGCAGCTGGTCGACCAGCTCGAGCACCTGCTGCTGCCGGCCGAGGTCGAGCGCGCTCGTCGGCTCGTCGAGCAGGAGCAGCGGCGCGTCCTGGGCGAGCGCGCGGGCCAGCACGACGCGCTGGAGCTCGCCGCCCGAGAGCGAGCCGAGCCGCCGTTCGGCGAAGCCCGCCAGGCCGAGCTGGGCGAGCGCGGTCGTCGCCGCCTCGCGGTCGGACCGGGCCTCCGTCGCCAGGTAGCCGATGTACGGCGTCCGTCCGAGCAGGACGTACTCCGCCACGGTCAGCTCGCTCGGCGTCCGCGGGCTCTGCGGGACGAGAGCCAGGCGGCGCGCCAGCTCGCGCCGGTGGCTGCCCGTGACCGGATGGCCGTCCACCTCGATCGAGCCCGCGAAGGGCACGAGCCCCGCGACGGCGCGCAGGAGGGAGGTCTTGCCTGCGCCGTTGGGGCCGATCAGGCCGACCCACTCGCCCTCGCCGATCGTCGCGGACACGCCGCGCACCACCTCGGCCCGGCCGTAGGAGACGGTGACGTCCGCCAGCTCGAGGGAGGCGGTCACATCCCCACCGCCCGGGTCCGCCGGAGGACGACGGCGAAGAACGGGGCGCCGAAGAACGCCGTGACGACGCCGATCGGGAGCTCGGACGGGGAGAGGATCGTCCGGGCGAGCACGTCGGTGAGGACGAGGAAGCCGGCGCCGACGATCAGCGACAGCGGCACGACCGCGCGGTAGCTCGTCGTCACCAGGAGGCGGATCGTATGGGGGACGATGATCCCCACGAAGCCGATCAGCCCGCTGACGGCGACGGCGGCCGACGTGCCGAGCGTCGCGGCGGCGACGATCACGAGCCGCACCCGCCGCACGTCGACGCCGAGGCTCGCCGCCTCGTCGTCTCCCAGGCTGAGCACGTCGAGCAGGCGGCGGTGCAGCACGATCGTGACCGAGCTGACCGCGATGTAGGGGGAGCAGAGGGCGACGTCGTGCCACGACGCCGTCTCGAGCCCGCCGAGCAGCCAGGCGTACACCTCCTGGAGCGTCTGCGTCCGCTCCTGCTGGACGAACGTCTGGAGCGCGGTCATGAACGCGGCGACGGTGACGCCCGCCAGCACGAGCGTCCCGGTCGAGCTGACGCCGCCGACGGAGCGGCCGAGCACGTAGGCGAGGACGACGCCGATCGTCGCGCCGCCGAAGGCGGCGAGCGGCAGCAGGAGCCCGGAGCCCTTCTGCGCCGACGCGAACGCGATCGCGAGGGTCGCGCCGAGACCGGCGCCCGCGGCGACGCCGAGCAGATAGGGATCGGCGAGCGGGTTGCGGAAGACGCCCTGGTACGCCGATCCGGCAACGGCGAGCATCCCGCCGACGAGCGCGCCCAGCACGACGCGCGGCGCCCGGAGCTGCCAGACGATGGCGCGCTCGACCGCGCTCAGATGCGAGTGGACGTCGAGCAGCGGGACGTGCGAGAGCCCGGACTCGAGGATCGGGATCGGCCCGATGTGCACCGGGCCGACCCCGAGGCCGACGAGCAGCGAGGCGACGAGGAAGAGCACGCAGCCGGCGGCCCAGCCCGCGGGGAGCCCGCGGGCCCGAACCGCCTCGGCCGGCGTGGTCGCCTCGAGCGTCACTGGTACCGCCGGATCCCCGCCGCGATCGCCTTCGCGAACTGGACGATGCGCGGTCCCCACCGCGACGCGACGTCGTCGCTCACCGCGACGACGCCCTGGTGACGCACGGCGCTGACGTTCGACCAGCCCGGCCGCGCGGCGACCGTCTTCGGGCTCTGGCCGCAGCACTTCGTGTCCGAGAGGACGACGATGTCGGGGTTCTCGGCGACCACGTACTCGTTCGAGAGCTGCGGGTACCCGGAGCCGGTCTTGTCGGCCGCGTCGGCGATGTTCGTCAGCCCGAACAGCGTGAAGAGGCTGCCGATGAACGTCTTCGAGGTGGCCGAGTAGAGGTCGGGGCTGAGCTCGTCGAACGCCTTGAGCTGCTTGTGCGGCACGGACGCGACGACCTTCGCGAGCTGGGCCTTCGTCCGTGCGACGACCTTCGCCGCCTCTGCGGCGTGGCCGGTGATCGAGCCGAGCTGCGCGATCTCGGCGTACGCCTGGTTCAGGTCGGCCGCGGGGGGTGCGAGCAGCACGCGGATGCCGAGCTTGTGGAGCGCGGCGACGATGCCGCCGTCGTTCGAGACGACGACCAGGTCGGGCCTGTACTTCGCGATCGCCTCGGCGTTCGGCTTGTACGACGAGAGCTTCGTCGTCGGCGCCTGCTTCGGGTAGTTCGACTGGTCGTCGGCGGCGACGACCTGCGGGCCGGCGCCGATCGCGAACAGGTCCTCCGTGGCCGTGGCCGACAGGGAGACGATCCGGGTCGGCGGCTTCGCGTGCGCGGTCGCGCGCGCGGCGGCCGCCCAGACCGCGAGCGCCGTGAGGGCGAGAGTGGCGGCGACTCCTGCCGCCATCCGTGTCCTGAGCATCGAGTACCTCCGCTGGTCTGCGGAGAAGAGGGCCCGGCGGCGCAGCCGCACGAACCGCCCTTCGTCCGAGGGCTTTGTTCGTCACGGTGGCGTGCAGGCGACCTGGCTCGCCGGCGCGCGTGCGCGCCGGCTCACAGTTGCGGGACAGCCCCGGATTCGCACCGGGTTCGCTGCTCCGACACCGGCCGGGGATATGTGCCCGGCGCGGAGAGGCTAGCTGATGGCCTGGTCGTGCGCGAGGCCGGATCGCGCGGCGCGCGGCCGACGCGGACCCCCCGGCAGGGTCAGACCCGGGTCTGACCCTGGTTTACCGGTCCGGAGCGAGAAACGGCTGCACAGGGACGGGCTCGTCGCCGCCCGGGCGGTGGTGCCGGGCCGAACGGCAGGGTCAGACCCGGGTCTGACCCTGGGTGGACGGTTGGCCCGCCGTACGGCGCGCCCGGCATACTCGGCCCGTGGTCGCGGGGATCCTGACGATCGGGAACGAGCTGGTCTCCGGCGACGTCGCGAACACGAACGCCGACTGGCTGGCGAAGCGGCTCGAGCCGCTGGGCGTCCGGGTCGTGATCGCAGCCGCCGTGCCCGACGAGCCGACCCGGATCGTCGACTTCGTCCGCCGCGAGCGGAAGCGCGTCGACCACCTGATCGTCACGGGCGGGCTCGGCGGGACGCCCGACGACATCACGCGCGAGGCGCTCGCCGAGGCGTTCCACGTCGAGCAGGAGGTCGTCCCGGAGCTGCGCGACGACTTGATGGCGCGCTTCAAAGGAGCGCCCGAATACGCGGCCCGCTGGGCCGCGCTGCCCGCGGGCTCGGAGCCGCTGGTCAACCCGCTCGGCGGCGCCCCGGGCTTCCGGCTCGAGAACGTCTGGGTGCTGCCGGGGCTGCCGCGTGAGATGGAGGCGATGTTCGACCACTACGCCGACCGCTTCGGCGGTGCCGCGCCGATCCTCAGCTGGCGGCGGAGCTTCCGCACCGGCGAGTCGACGATCGCGGACCTGCTGGTCGAGGCGACCGAGAGCTGGCCGGACGTCACGGTCGGCTCGTACCCGAGCTTCCTCACGGATGGCCCGGAGGTCGAGATCGTCCTCAAGTCGGCCGACGCGGCCGCCCTGAACGCGGCCGTGCTCTGGCTCGAGCCGCAGCTCGTTGCACGTAGCCGTCCGTGAAGTTCTCGGCCTTCTCGATCGTCGTGTACGCAGGCGGAATCGTCGTCGTGCTCAGTCGTGTCCACGAGGCCGGCCATGCGCTTGGCGTGTGGATCGTGCTCCTCGTCTGGTTCGCGCATCGGCTCGCGTTCGAGATCGCGCGGGCGGCGTACCGACGCCGCGACCCGACGGGCACGAAGAGCAAGCCGGGTCCGTGGCTGACCTGGCTCTACGTCACGAAGCCGCTGGGTACCGGGCTCGCAGCGCTTCTGGCCCCGCTGGTGGTGATCGCCCGGTACCCGAACCGCGCGACGATCGCGTTCGGGTCGATCTTCGCGTTCGTCGGTCTCATCGGCACGATCGGCGGGATCGAGCTGGTTCGTGGTTGGCGGCGTGACCTCAGGGAGCAGGGTCCGGCGCGTGTGCCGCTCCCGAGCGACGACTCGTCGGCTGCGTCCCGCTGATCGGGACGCGACGTTTTCCGACGTGGAGCCCGGGTAGCGGCGGAAGAGCCACCGTCCACCGCAGGAAAGGGGTTCGCCCGTGATTCTCCGCATCGACCGCCTCCAGACCGAGCTCCCGCCGCCGTCGGAGCCCGATCCCGAGGGCGCCTCCGCCGTCCAGGAGCTGCTCGGCGGCAAGTTCGGCGAGATGTCGACCTGGCTGAACTACACGTTCCAGTCGTTCAACTTCCGCTCGCGCCAGGGCGCCCGCCCGTTCTACGACCTGCTCTGCAGCATCGCGACCGAGGAGTTCGGCCACGTCGAGCTCGTGTCCGCGACGATCAACACGATGCTCACCGACCCGGGCAACGCGAACGACGGCCGCGCGCCGGATCCCGCGCTCGCCGGCCTCAAGGGCCTCGCGATCAACCCGCACCACTTCATCGCGGGCGGCCGCGCCTCGCTGCCGCAGAACTCGCAGGGCCGCCCGTGGAACGGCGACTACGTGTTCTCGTCCGGCGACCTGATCGAGGATCTCACCCACAACTTCTTCCTCGAGACCGGCGCCCGGAACAACAAGCTGAAGGTCTACGAGATGGTCGAGCACCCGGCGGCCCGCGCGCTCACCGGCTACCTGCTCGTCCGCGGCGGCGTCCACCAGGTCGCCTACGCGCGCGCGCTCGAGCGGCTGACGGGGAGCGACATGATGAAGCTGTTCCCGTCGCCGCGCATCCCGACGGACAAGATCCCCGAGTGCCAGCCGCACATCAAGCGCGGCGAGCACCTCAAGCTCTACCGCTTCTCCCAGGACGCCTTCCGCGAGGTGGCGGCCATCTTCAACGGGCCGCATCCCGAGACCGGAGAAGAGCTGACCGTCGCGGACGAGCCGCATCCGGCGGGCGCGCCCGCGCACGACCTGCCGCAGCAGCCGGACGTCTTCGCGCCGAGCTGGGCGCCGGAGGAGATCGTCGAGATCGCCGCCAAGCTGCGCGAGCAGGCCGGCCTGCCGAAGCAGCCGACGGGCGAGGTCTCGAAGGAGTCGAAGGATCTCGCCGGCAGCCTGACCAGGACCGCGAGCCGGACGGCCGCGCGGGCGAAGAGCGCCGTGAAGTCGGCGGCCGGCACCAGCCGGAGCACGTCGAAGAGCACGTCGCGGTCGGCGTCCCGCTCGACGGCGCGCAGTCGCACCAAATAGCGAAGAGGGTCGGAGGGCGCCGCGGGGGAGCGGCGCCCTCCGGCGGTACCCTGGCTCGGTGGCAGTCGCTCGCCCGGAGACGTACCTCGCCGACCTGAATCCCGCCCAGCGCGAGGCTGTCCTGACCACCGAGGGGCCGCTGCTCGTGATCGCCGGCGCGGGCTCCGGGAAGACCCGCGTGCTGACGCATCGGGTGCACCACCTGCTCGCCGCGTGCGGCGCCAAGCCGAACGAGATCCTCGCGATCACGTTCACGAACAAGGCCGCGGGCGAGATGCGCGAGCGCATCGAGGCGATGCTCGGCTCCGTCGCGCGGGCGATCTGGATCCTCACGTTCCACTCGACCTGCGGTCGCATCCTGCGCCGAGAGGCGGAGCGGCTCGGCTACCGCTCGAACTTCACGATCTACGACCAGGCCGACCAGCTGCGGCTCGTGAAGCAGTGCCTGGAGGAGCTCGACCGCGACCCGAAGCGGTTCGTGCCGCGCGGCATCCACGCGCAGATCTCGAACGCGAAGAACCAGCTGATCGGCCCCGACGACTACGCGGCGCGCGTCGCGAGCTTCTACGACCAGACGGTGGCCGACGTCTACGCCCTCTACCAACGGAGGCTGTTCGGCTCGAATGCCGTCGACTTCGACGACCTCCTGATGCTCACCGTGCAGGTGCTCCAGCGCTTCCCCGAGGCGCTCGAGAAGTGGTCGAAGGCGTTCCGCTACATCCTGGTCGACGAGTACCAGGACACGAACCACGCGCAGTACGTGCTCCTCAAGCTGCTCGCCTCGGGGCACGGAAACGTCATGGCCGTCGGGGACCCGGACCA
>DASZWI010000212.1:0-5417 GCA_035546715.1 Gaiellaceae bacterium
ACGATAACGGGCGAGGCCGGTACAATGCCGGCCGTCCGTGCGGGATCGTCTAATGGTAGGACGCCTGACTCTGGATCAGGTAGTCTAGGTTCGAATCCTAGTCCCGCAGCTCCGCGAAAACCCTGCTCAGGCAGGGTGTTCTGTTGCCCGGCAAGGTTTTCTGTTGCCCTGCTCGACAACCGGGCGCGTGAGGCGCGCCAGGTGCGATCCGGTGTCCCAGGGACGTCGCGGCGCGTGCCGACCGCTACTCGACGCCGGCGGGCTCGCCGAGATGCAGACGCCGCTCGTCGGGCGGCCGGGGCGGCGCGCGGTTCGCGTCGCACAGCGCGGTCCCTTGGCCGGGGCCGAGGGCATCGGCGAGCGCCCGCTCGAGGTCGTGCAGCGCGAACGGCTTCACCAGGTAGGCGACCGGGTGCAGGCCGAGCGCGGCCGGCTCGGCGGGCAGGATGCTGGCGAAGACGAGCCGGACGCCGTCGCGGTGCAGGCGCTCGGCGACGACCATCGCGCCCGGCATCGCCGGCTCGACGACCGCGGCGTCGAAGTCGTGGCCGTCGTCGATGCGCCCGTCGAAGCGGACCGGATCGTGCCCGAGGCGGCGCACGACGATGTCCAGCAGGTCGCCGATGTCGCCGTGCGGCTCGCAGATGAGGACACGCGCCACGCCGGAGATCATCGGCTCGCGACAAAGGAGAACGGCCGGGCGATTGGTATGAACTCGGTGTGAACGACCGGCTGCGGATCCTGGTCGTCGATGATGACGAAGACATCCGGACCCTCCTGCGGGAGCTGCTCCAGCGGGCCGGCTACGACGTCGACGAGGTCGAGGACGGCCGCGCCGCCCTGCGCCGGCTTTACGCGACGCCCCCGGCGCTCGTGATCCTCGACGTGACGATGCCGGGCATGGACGGCTACCAGACGCTCGAACGGATCCGCGACCTCTCGGACGTCCCGGTGCTGATGCTGACCGCCCGGACGCAGGAGCTCGAGAAGGTGCGCGGGCTCGCCACCGGCGCCGACGACTACGTGGCGAAGCCCTTCGGGCGGCAGGAGCTGGTCGCCCGGGTCCAGGCCCTGCTCCGGCGCACCGGCGGCACGACCGCGGTGGCGGACGTCTACACGGACGACGTGATCGAGATCGACTACGGCCAGCGGCGCGTCCGCATGCGCGGCCGCGAGGTCCGCCTGACGCCGCTCGAGTTCAAGCTGCTCTCGGCGTTCGTCCGGCACCCGAACCAGGTGCTGTCCAGGGAGCAGCTCCTCGATCTCGTCTGGGGCGACCCGTACGGCGTGTCGGGCGACCAGGTGAAGCTCTACGTCGGCTACCTGCGCAAGAAGCTCTCGCCGGAGGCGCCCGAGAGCGTGCCGATCGAGACCGTGCGCGGGTTCGGCTACCGGTATCGGAGGCAGTAGGCCGGCCGGGCCGACTTGGCTCCCGCCTTCCAGGGCTTTATTGTCCTCTGAGCACGAAACCCCCCAACTCCACGTACACCAGGAGGACGAGTTGAAGAAGCGCTTCTACGTAGGCGCAGGCGCAGCCGCTCTGATCGCCGTCGCGGCACTGGCCGCGACGGTCGGCGGGGCGTTTGCCCGCAGCACGGCCACGCCGTTGCCGGCGTCGTCCTGCTCCGCGATCCAGAACGGGAGCGGGCAGTACCTGATCGCCTCCGACCTGCCGCTCGAGGGCTCGGGCCGGACGCAGACGATCCAGATGACGAAGGCGATCGCGTACATCCTCAAGCAGCACAACTGGAAGGCCGGCAAGTACACGCTCGCCTACCAGAGCTGCGACGACGCGACGGCCCAGGCCGGCAAGTGGGACTCCGGCAAGGCGTCCGCCAACGCCAACGCGTACGCTCAGAACTCGAGCGTCCTCGGCGTGATCGGCACGTTCAACTCGGGTGCGGCGGAGATCGAGATCCCGATCCTCAACCGCGCGCCGGGCGGCCCGGTGGCGATGATCAGCCCCGCGAACACCTACGTGGGTCTGACCCATGCGGGCCCGGGCACGGCCGCGGGTGAGCCGGGCAAGTACTACCCGACGGGCAAGCGGAACTACATCCGCATCGTCGCCGCCGACGACTTCCAGGGCGCGGCGGACGCGCTCCTGGCGAAGTCGCTGGGCGTCAAGAAGGTCTTCATCCTGAACGACAAGGAGGCCTACGGCCTCGGCGTCGCGACGGACTTCGAGAAGGCCGCGAAGAAGCTCGGCATCAAGGTCGTCGGCTTCACCGCCTGGGACGGCAAGGCGTCCTCGTACGAGGCCCTCGCCGTGAAGATCAAGTCGTCGGGCGCGCAGGGCGTGTTCCTCGGCGGCCTGATCTGCGAGAACGGCGGCAAGCTGATCAAGGACATCAAGGCCGGTGCTCCGAGCGCCCAGATCATGGCGCCGGACGGCTTCACGCCGGTCTCCGCGGACGTCCAGCAGGCCGGCTCGGCCTCGGAGGGCATGACCGTCTCGGTCGCGGGCCTCCCGAACGAGCAGCTGAAGGGCGCCGGCAAGGCCTTCGTCGCCGGCTTCAAGAAGGCGACGGGCCAGACGCCCGACCCGTACTCGGTCTACGCCGCTCAGGCCGCCGAGATCATGGTGCAGGCGATCGCCAACTCGGACGGCTCGCGGGCGAGCGTGACGAAGAACCTGTTCAAGACGAAGATCAAGAACGGGATCCTCGGCTCGTTCACCATCAACGCGAACGGCGACACCTCGTCGAACCCGGTCACCGTGTACAAGGTCAAGGGTGGCCAGCAGACGACGCTGAAGGTGATCGTCCCGCCCGTCTCGCTGGTGAAGACCGCCTAGGCGGAGCCACCGCGAACGGCAGTGCTGCGAGGGGAGGGCCACGGCCCTCCCCTCGTCGTTTCGCCACAATGTGCACATGCCGCCCCTCGCCGCCGTCCCGGACCTCGAGCAGGAGCTCGACGAGCTCTACGCCCTGCCGCTCGAGGAGTTCACGCGGACGCGCAACGATCTCGCGCGCCGGCTGAAGCGCGCGCACCAGACCGAGGCGGCCGCCGAGGTGCAGGCCCTGCGCAAGCCGTCGGTGCCCGCCTGGGCCGTGAACCAGCTCGCGCGCAGCGAGCCGCGTCTGCTGGGCGCGCTCCTCGCCGCCGCCGACGAGGTCCGCGACGCGCAGGTGCGGGCGCTCGAGGGACGCGCGTCGGCGGCGGAGGTGCGCGAGGCGACGGAGAACGAGCGCGAGGCCGTCCGGCCGCTGGTGACGGCCGCGCGGAGCCTCCTCGGCGACCGGGCTACCCCGGCGCTCCTCGAGCGCGTCTCGCAGACGCTGCGGGCGGCAGCCCTCGACGAGAACGTGCGGCCCCTGCTCGAGACCGGCCGCCTCACCGAGGACGTCCAGGCCGTCGGGTTCGGCTCGTCGGCGCTCGCCGCCGTCCAGCCGGTCAAGCCGCGGCGCGACGAGGTGAAACGGGCCCGCCAGGAGCGGCTGCGCGCGCTGCGGGCCGAAGCGCGCCGGCTGGCCGAGGAGGCCGCGGTGGCCGAGCACGCGCTCCGCGAGGCCGAGCAAGCGGTCGAGGGCCTGCGCGCCGAGGCCGCCGAGCGCCGGGCCGCCGCCGAGCAGGCGGCCGCGGAGCTGCGCGAGGCCGAGTCGGCCTGACGGCCGGCGGAGCGCGCTGCCGGATCCAGAGACCGTCACCCCCAGCCCGCCCTCGTGCAGGTACCGTCGTCTGACATTCACGTCGGGTTCGAAAGGGGCGGACATGACAGCGACCACCATCACCGAGCACGAGACCGGGCAGATCGAGCGTGCGAACGCACTGGGTCTGACGCCGGTCGTGTTCATCCACGGGCTCTGGTTGCTGCCGAGCAGCTGGGACCGCTGGGCCGGCGTCTTCGAGGAGGCGGGCTTCACGGCCCTGACCCCGGGCTGGCCCGACGACCCCGACACGGTCGAGGAGGCGAACGCGCATCCCGAGGTGTTCGCGAAGAAGACGATCGGCGAGGTCGCCGACCATTTCTCCGACCTGATCGGCAAGCTCGCGAAGAAGCCCGCCGTGATCGGCCACTCGTTCGGCGGGCTGCTGGCGCAGATCGTGGCCGGCCGCGGCCAGGCCGCCGTCTCGGTGGCGATCGACCCGGCTCCGTTCCGCGGGGTGCTGCCGCTGCCGTTCTCGGCCCTCAAGTCGGCCTCCCCCGTCTTGTCGAACCCCGCGAACCGCAACCGGGCGGTGCCGCTCACCTTCGACCAGTTCCGCTATGCGTTCGCGAACGCGGTCGGCGACGACGAGGCGAAGGAGCTGTACGACACGTACGCCGTCCCGGCGCCGGGCGCGCCGCTGTTCCAGGCGGCGGTCGCGAACTTCAACCCCTGGTCGGAGGCGAAGGTCGACACGGAGAACCCCGAGCGCGGTCCGCTCCTCGTCGTCTCGGGCGAGCGCGACCACACCGTGCCCCACGCCATCGCGCACGCGTCCTTCAAGCTCCAGCGGAAGAACCCCGGCGTGACGGAGTTCGTGGAGATGGGGGGCCGCGGCCACTCCCTGACGATCGACGACGGCTGGCGCGAGGTGGCCGACACCGCGCTCGCGTTCGTGAAGCGCTTCGTCTGATGCCGGGCTAGCAGCCCTTCTCGGTGAGGGCGGTGATCTTCCCCGAGCGCGCCTGGGTGATCCCGGTCACGGCCTGCCGGGCGCAGAGCGTGTGCACCTTCGCCTCGAGGTCGCGGATCCGCTTCTGGTCGCTGTGCGTGCGCGCGAACGCGAACACGCCGGCGGCGACCGCCAGGCAGAGCGCGACGACCGCGAACGCGGCCGTGACCGCGAGGAGGTTGTGCTCGCCGTGGCTCACCGAAGCCCGAGCCTACTGCGCCAGCCGTCGGCGAACCTAAGAGGCGATCGGCCGCCCGGCTCGCGCGTGCGGCCACGGCGATCGCCTCTGAGCAGGACGGTGCGGGTCCGGCATGCCAGACACCGCATGGTCGAGCCCAAACGCTCTTCCATGCGGTGCCCGAAGGCCCATACGGGATTCGAACCCGTGCCGCCGCCGTGAGAGGGCGGTGTCCTAGGCCACTAGACGAATGGGCCCCGTAGAACGCGCGGAAGTGTAGCGGACGCACCCCGGCCGCGAGGGTTGGCGGGACCGGGCCGCGGATACGCGCGGCGGGCTGTGGCACGGCACCTCCCAGGCCGTGCGCTCGTGCGCGTCGGCGCCGTCGCGGACGAGCGTAGTTGACGGCGACCGCACCACAGTCCACAGTGGACTCTCCGCGTTCCGCTATACCTTCCACTGTGGACTGTCCATGACTGACCGCCCGCTCAACGCCACCGCCGCGTCCCTGCTCGCCTTCCTGCACGACGGCCCTCTGACGGGCTGGGAGCTCGTCGAGACCGCCGACCGCCGCCTCGGCGCCTTCTGGAGCCTGACGCGCAGCCAGGTCTACCGCGAGCTCGCGACCATGGCGCGC
>DASZWI010000213.1:0-4054 GCA_035546715.1 Gaiellaceae bacterium
GCTTGGACATGGATATCCATGGATGTCCAGGCCTCGCGAGAGCCCGGATCGCGGGTCGCCTCGCCTGTCCAGAGCCCCGAGTAGGATGACCGGGACATGGCGGTTGCCGAGCAGACCTTCGAGCACCTGAAGACGGCGGGCCTGTCCGAGATCGACCCGGCCGTCGCGGAGCTGCTCGGGCGGGAGCTCGACCGGCAGCGGGGCCAGATCGAGCTCATCGCGTCCGAGAACTTCACCTGGCCGAGCGTGCTCGAGGCGATCGGCTCGACGCCGACGAACAAGTACGCCGAGGGCTATCCCGGCAAGCGCTACTACGGCGGCTGCGAGGTGGTCGACGAGATCGAGGAGCTGGCGCGCACCCGGGCGAAGGAGCTGTTCGGCGCGGAGCATGCGAACGTCCAGCCCCACGCCGGCGCGCAGGCCAACATGGCCGTCTACTTCGCCGTCCTGAAGCCGGGCGACCGCGTCCTCGGGCTCTCGCTCGACCAGGGCGGCCACCTGACACACGGGCTGAAGGTGAACTTCTCCGGCCGCCTGTACGAGTTCCACTCCTACGGCGTCGCGCGCGACACCATGACCGTCGACTACGACGACGTGCTGCGGATCGCGAAGGACGTGCGGCCGAAGCTGATCGTCTGCGGCGGCTCGGCGTACCCGCGCACGGTCGAGGCGGACCGGTTCCGCGCGATCGCCGACGAGGTCGGCGCGCTGCTGATGTGCGACATGGCGCACTTCTCCGGCCTCGTCGCCGCCGGGCTCCACCCGAACCCGATGCCGCACTGCGACTTCGTCACCTCGACGACCCACAAGACCCTTGCGGGGCCGCGGGCCGGGTTCGTCCTCTGCAGGGAGGAGCACGCGGCCGCGCTCGACCGCGCGGTCTTCCCGGGCATGCAGGGCGGGCCGCTGATGCACACGATCGCCGCGAAGGCGACGTGCTTCGGCATCGCGCAGACCGAGGCCTTCCGCGAGTACCAGCGCCGGGTCCGCGCCAACGCGGACGCGCTGGCGAGCGGCCTGGTGGGCGGCGGGCTCGACCTCGTCACCGGCGGAACCGACACGCACCTCGTCCTGCTCGACCTGCGGGCGACCGAGTGGACGGGCGCCGCGGCCCAGGACCGGTTGCACGAGGTGGCGCTGACGGTGAACAAGAACGGCGTCCCGTTCGACGAGCGGCCTCCGATGGTGACCTCGGGCGTGCGGATCGGCACGCCGGCGGCCACGATGCGGGGCTTCGACGAGGACGACTTCGCCGAGGTCGCGTCGATCATCGTCGCGGCGCTCGCCGGCGCTCCCGGCGGCAGCGAGGTCGACGTGCCGGCGCTGCGCGGCCGCGCCGAGGCGCTCTGCGAGCGCCGCCCGCTCTACCCGGGCTTCCGGGGCTACACCACCTACGAGGCCTGAGCGTGCCCGTCACCGAGGTACGGCACCCGCTGGTCCAGCACAAGCTGTCGTACCTGCGGGAGGCGGACACGCCGACGGTGCATTTCCGCCGACTCGTCGAGGAGGTGACGCTGCTCCTCACGTACGAGGCGACGAAGGACTTCCCGACCGAGGACGTGGAGGTGGAGACGCCGCTCGAGCGGGCGCCGTTCCCGCGCATCTCGGGCAAGAAAGTCGCCGTCTGCCCGATCCTCCGCGCAGGTCTCGGGATGCTCGACGGCGTGCTGAGCCTCATCTCCGGCGCCCGGGTGGGCTTCATCGGCCTCTACCGCGACGAGGAGACGCTCCATCCCGTCGAGTACTACGTGAAGCTGCCGCAGGACGTCGCCGACCGCGACGTGATCCTGCTCGACCCGATGCTCGCCACGGGCAACTCGACCGCGCATGCGGTGAGGGTGGTGAAGGACGCGGGCGCGACGAGCGTTCGGCTCATCTCGATCATCGCCGCGCCGGAGGGGGTCGCGAACATCGAGCGGCAGCATCCCGACGTCGAGATCGTGGTCGCCGCGATCGACCGGGGCCTGAACGAGCGCGGATTCATCGTGCCGGGTCTGGGCGACGCGGGAGATCGCCTCTACGGGACGAAGTAACCTGGCGTCGTGGTCTGGGAGCAGCTCACAGACCATCTCCAGGTGCTGTACGGCGCGGGGGTGGCGCTCGCGATCGTCCTCGTCCTGACGCCGGCCGTCGGCTCGGCGGCCCGGCACCTGCGGGTGGTCGACCGGCCGCCGGAGGGCGAGCGGGCGCAGTCGACCGTGCCGCGTCTCGGCGGGCTCGCGCTGTTCCTCGGCATCTTCGTGCCGTCGCTCGCGTTCCTGCCGCTCGGCGGCGAGCTCCGCGGCGTGCTGCTCGGCGCCGCCGTCGCGGCGACCGTGGGCGCGATCGACGACTTCCGCGTCCTCCGCTGGTGGCAGAAGCTCGGCGGACAGGCCCTCGCCGGCGCCATCCCGACGTTCTTCGGCGTCTGGGTGCACTCGTTCACCTTCCTGAGCGGCGCCCAGTCGGTTCCGGTCTGGATCGGCGCGCCTCTGACCGTGGTGGGCATCGTCGCCGTGATGAACATGGTCAACTTCCTCGACGGCCTGGACGGGCTCGCCGCCGGGGTGTGCGCCATCGCCGGCGCGACCTTCTCGGTGATCGAGCTCTCGCGCGGGCAGCCCGGCGCCGCGATCCTCGCCGCCACCGTCTGCGGCGGTTGCCTCGGCTTCCTGCGCCACAACTTCTATCCGGCCCGGATCTTCATGGGCGACTCGGGCGCCCTGCTGCTGGGCTACACGCTCGCGGCCATCTCCGTCCAGGGCCTCCTGAAGACCGCCGCCCTCGCGACGCTCGTCCTGCCGCTGCTCGTGCTCGCGGTGCCGATGCTCGACACGTCGTTCGTGATCGCGAAGCGGCTGAAGACGGGCCAGCCGATCTACATGGCCGACGCGCGCCACCTGCACCACCGGTTCATCCGCCTCGGGTTCTCCCAGCGGCGCGCCGTGCTGCACGTGTGGGTGTGGTGCGGCACGCTCGCGCTCGCCGCGCTGGCGACGCGCTTCGCGGCGCCGCGTCACCACGGCCACTGGAACCCCACGAACATCGCGATCGACGTCGCGGCCGGCGGGCTCGCGGTCGCCTGCTCGCTCTACATCGTCTACCTGCTCGAGATCGTCAAGGTCGCGAACCCGCGCCTCCGCCGGCGGCAGGAGCAGGCGAGCAAGGCGGCGTAGGGCCGCCTACGGCCGCCAGGTGCGCAGCGCCGCGCGCGCGGCGTTCCACCCGCACGCGCCGTGCACGCCGCCGCCGGGGTGAGCCGACGACGACGCGAGGTAGAGGCGGCGCACGGGCGTCGCGGGGCGTCCGAGGCCTACGAGCGGACGGAACGGGCCCTGCCCGTGCAGCTGCGACGTGCCGCCGCCGAGGGCTCCGCCGACGAGCGACGCGTTCGCCGCCTCGAGGTCTGCCGGCGACTGGACGAGCCGCCGCCGCACGAGCGCGCCGAACCCGGGCGCGTACCGCTCGACCGTCGCGTCGATCCGCTCGACGACGCCCGCCAGCTCGTCGTCCGGCAGGCCGTGCGGGACGTGCGTGTACGCCCACGCCGTCTCCTTGCCGGCCGGCGCGCGCGACGCGTCCGCGACGGCGTACTGGCCGACGACGAGGAACGGCTCGCCCGGCGCGCGACCGCGCTGCACCTCGCCGGCGTAGACCGACAGGTCGTCGATCGTCCCGCCGACGTGGACGACTGGGGCTCGGCGGGCGTCCGCGGCCGACCACGGGATCGGCCCGTCGAGCGTCCAGTTGACCTTCACCGTCGCCCAGTCGCGCTCGAACCGCTCGAGGTCGCGCACGGTCTCCGGACGCAGGTGCTGCCGTCCGACGAGCGAGAGCAGGAGCCGCGGCCCGTCGATCGCGCCGAGCACCGCGCGCCGGGCGGCGAGCCGCTCGCCGCCGGCGAGCCGGACGCCGGCGGCCCGCCCGTCCCGCACCTCGACCGCCTCGGCCGCGCGGCCGCAGAGGACGGCCACGCCGCCTGCCTCGGCGCGCCGCACGAGGGCCTCCGCCAGCCGGCCGGCGCCGCCCCGCGGGCACGGGAAGCCGACGCGCTGGCCGAGCGCGGCCAGCACCA
>DASZWI010000214.1:0-7478 GCA_035546715.1 Gaiellaceae bacterium
GCGTCGGTCGGGCTGATCGCCCGCGGCGGCGAGCGGCTGGAGGCGGCGCGCGCGGAGGTCGAGGAGCTCGGCGGGCGCGCGCACGTCGTGCAGGCGGACGTCGCAGACGCGGCCCGGATCGACGCGGCGGCGGACGAGATCGAGCGCGAGCTCGGGCCGATCGACGTCTGGATCAACAACGCGATGGCCACCGTCTTCGCCCCGGTCGGGGAGACCACCCCCGACGAGTTCCGGCGCGCGACCGAGGTGACGTACCTCGGCTCGGTGTGGGGGACGATGGCGGCGCTGCGGCGGATGACGCCGCGCAACCGCGGCGTCGTCGTGCAGGTCGGCTCCGCGCTCGCCTACCGCGGTATCCCGCTGCAGGCGGCGTACTGCGGCGCGAAGCACGCCCTGCAGGGCTTTCTCGAGTCGGTCCGCGCCGAGCTCCTCCACGAGGGGTCGGAGGTGCGGGTGACGATGGTGCAGCTCCCCGCGCTGAACACGCCGCAGTTCACGTGGAGCCGGGCGAAGCTGCCGCGGTCGCCCCGGCCGGTGCCGCCGATCTTCCAGCCGGAGGTGGCCGCCGAGGCGATCGTCTGGGCGATCGACCACCCGCAGCGCCAGCTGATGGTCGGCTGGCCGACCGTGAAGGCGATCCTCGGGAACGCCGTCGCGCCCGGCCTCGCCGACCGCTACCTGGCGAAGAACGGCTACGACGCGCAGCAGACCGACCAGCCCGTCGAGCCCGACCGGCCCGACAACCTCTTCGAGCCGGTGCCGGGCGACCAGGGCGCGCACGGCCCGTTCGACGATGCGGCCCGGGGGCTCAGCGTCCAGCTCGCGCTGCGCAAGCACCGGCCGCTCGTGGGCGGCGCGCTCGCCTCGGCGGCCGGGGCGCTCGCCGGCTGGCGGGCCGTCGCGCGCTCCCGGTAGGCGGCCGCTACAGCGTGGGCAGCACCTCGTCCCGGTAGAAGCGAAAGAACGCCGTCTGGTCCTCGCCGATCTGGTGGACCCAGACGTGGTCGAAGCCGACGTCGGCGAACCTCTCGATCTGCTCGAGGTGCTTCTGCGGATCGTTGCCGCACGGGACGACCTCGGCGACCGCGTCCTCGGTGATCGGCTCGACCGCGGACTGGAAGTCCTCCGGGTTCTTGATCTCGCGGCTCAGCTCGCCGCCGAGCGCGATGTTCGGCCAGAGCTCGTGCGCCAGGCGGCGCGCCTCGGCCTCGTCCTCGTGGACGCAGACGTGCAGCATCCCGTAGCGGGGCTTGCCCTTGCCGCCTCCGCGCTCGAACGCCTGCACGACCTCCTTGTCGGGCGAGGTGTTGACGAGCCCGTCGGCCACCCGGCCGGCCAGCTCGGCGGCGTTCGGCTTGCCCGCAGCCAGGACGAGCTCGACCGGCTGCTCCGGCAGCGTGTAGAGGCGGGCGTCCTCGACGGTGTAGTGCCGGCCGCGGTGGTTCACGACGCCGCCCTCCCAGAGCTGCCGCATGACGTCGATCGCCTCCTCGGTCATCTCGAGCCGCTCGCCTGCGCCCGGCCAGCGGTCGCCGAGTACATGCTCGTTCAGGTTCTCGCCCGAGCCGACGCCGAGGAAGAAGCGCCCCGGCGCGAGCGCGGCGCAGGTGGCCGCCGCCTGCGCCACGATCGCCGGGTGGATGCGCATCAGCGGGCAGGTCACCCCGGTGCCGATGCGCAACCTGCTCGTCGACGCCAGGATCGCGCCGATGGTCGTCCAGACGAACGGGCTGTGCCCCTGGGCGTCGATCCAGGGGTGGTAGTGGTCGGAGACGAGCCCGAACTCGAAGCCGTGCTCCTCCGCCTCGCGCGCGTGCGCGACGAGCGTCGCGGGCGGATGGTCCTCCGACGAGAATGCGTAGCCGACCTTCATCTACGACTTGCGCGCGGTCGCCTTGCCGCCCTTGCGCCCGGCCGCCTTCTTCTGCGCGGTCGTCCCGCCCTGTGTCGAGCTGGACCGTGACGAGCTCGACCCGGACGACGACCCCGAGCTCTTGCCTCCGCGACTCGACGCGCCGGGCGAGTTCGCGATCTTCGCCGCCCGCTCCTTCGACATGCCCTTGTCCTTCAGGCCCTCGTACTGCTTCTCGTTCTTCACGTTCGCTCGCTTGCCGGGCATGTCGCCTCCTCGGGATCGCGGCCGGTGGTCGGCCGGTTTCTCTCCGGCCGCCGGTTGAGAAAACACGGGTATGGCAGAGGTCGAGCTCGAGCGCGGGGACGCGCTGATCGTCGTCGACGTCCTCAACGACTTCGTCCACGAGGACGGCGACGCGCTGCTCGCGTCGTTCCGCGAGCGCGGGGCCGCGATGCGGGAGACGATCGAGCACGCCCGGGCGGCCGGGATCCCGGTGATCTACGTGAACGACGACCGCGACGCCTGGGACGGCGACGTGCGGCGGCTCGTCGACGACGCGGTCGCCGGGGCCGGAGGCGACGTCATCCGCCACCTCGTCCCGCAGGCGGGCGACCGGATCCTGGTCAAGCACCGCTACTCCGCGTTCGACCGCACCGCGCTCGACCTCCTGCTGTCGTCGCTCGAGGTCGACCGGGTCGTGCTCGTCGGCGCCGCGACCGAAGGCTGCATCGTGCAAACCGCGATCGCCGCGCGCGAGCAGGGCCTGAAGGCGACGATCGTGGCGAGCGCCTGCGCGACGACCGACGCCGAGCTGGAGGAGACCTCGCTCCGCTACGCGCGCGAGGTGGGCGGCGTCCGCGTGAACCGAGGCTAGAGCCGCGCGCCAAAGGCGCGGACGACCGCGCGAGGCGCAGGCGGAGCCTCGGAGATCGCGGCGGCGTCGGCCGCGCGGCGAGGCGTTGACCGGATCGCCGGCGCCCGGACCGTCAGGGCCGAAGGACGACCTTCACGTAGCCGTCCTCCTTCTTCTGGAACTTCTCGTAGGCGGCCGGCGCCTCGTCGAGGGGCAGGTGGTGGGTGGCGAACGACTCGACGCCGAACGGATCGCCGTCCTCGAGCAGGGGCAGGATCTCGGGCACCCAGCGCCAGACGTTCGCCTGGCCCATGCGGATCTGCACCTGCTTGTCGAAGAGCGTCAGCATCGGCAGCGGGTCGGCCTGCCCGCCGTAGACCCCGCTGAGCGAGATGGTGCCGCCGCGGCGGACGATGTCGGTGGCGGCGAGCAGCGCGGTGAGGCGGTCGACGCCCGCCCGCTCCATCAGCTTCTGCGCGATCCTGTCGGGCAGGAGCGTCGTCAGCTGGAGCGCGACGTTCGCCGCCGTCGCCCCGTGCGCCTCCATGCCGACGGCGTCGATCACCGAATCGGGCCCGCGTCCGCCCGTCTGCTCGCGCAGGTACTCCGGCAGGTCGTCCTCGTGCTCCCGCAGGTCGACCGTCTCGACGCCGAACGCCCGTGCCCGCTCGATCCGCTCCGGGACGAGGTCGACGGAGATCACCCGGTGGCCGCGGTGGTGGGAGACGCGGGACGCCATGTCGCCGATCGGCCCGAGGCCGAGGACGACGACGGTCCCGCCGTCGGGGATCGCGGCGTACTCGACCGCCTGCCAGGCCGTCGGCAGCACGTCGGAGAGGAAGAGGAAGCGGTCGTCCGGCGGCCCCTCCGGGATCTTGATCGGGATCGCGTTGCCGAACGGCACGCGCAGGTACTCGGCCTGCCCGCCGGGCACCTGGCCGTACAGCTTCGTGTAGCCGAACAGCGACGCGCCCTTCTCGAACTCGTGCACCTGCGTCGTCTCGCACTGCGACTGGAGCCCCTGCTCGCACATCCAGCAGTGGCCGCAGGCGACGTTGAAGGGGATGACCACCCGGTCGCCGGCGGCGACGCTCGTCACCTCGGGCCCGACCTCCTCGACGATGCCCATCGGCTCGTGGCCGAGGATGTCGCCCTCGTCGAGGTACGCGCCGAGCACCTCGTAGAGGTGCAGGTCGGAGCCGCAGATGGCGGTCGACGTGACGCGAACGATCACGTCGGTCGGCTCCTGGATCTTCGGGTCGTCGACCTCGTCGACCCGGACGTCTCGCTTTCCGTGCCAGGTGAGTGCTCTCATGCCCCGGTCGTAGCCGGTGGCGGCGCGGCTAAACGACGCGTCGCGTAACCGGGAGCGCTCGTTCTCCGTTCGTCAGCCGAGACCGGATGTCCCGGTGCGAGACACGAGAGCGAAGGAGCGACGATGGCCGAGCTGACGAACCTGGAAAGCAAGCTGGGAGAGGTGACGGGCCTCGCGATGGCCGCGAAGGCCGCGACGACGACCGTGGCGAAGCTGGCACGCGAGGAGCACGAGGATCTCGTGCCGCTGCTCGAGCGCATGCGCGAGGAGGCCGGCGCGACCGAGGAGCGGTGCACGGAGCTCGCCGGCAGCTTCGACGGCAAGAAGACGGCGATCCTCGAGGAGGCGCAGAGCACCAAGGAGAAGGCCGCCTCGATGCTCGAGATCTACCTCGACGAGGAGTCCGACGCCCTGGACGGGTTCGAGTTCCTGACGATGGCCGAGGCGGGCGAGGTCGGGCACTGGGAGGTGCTCGAGCAGATGGCCGAGAGCGCGAGCGCGGGAGAGGTCCGGGAGCTGGTGGCCTGGGCGCTGCCGATCCAGCGCGGCCACTTCGACACCGCCCGGTCGACGTCGGCGAAGCTCGCCGCCGCCGAGGACCCGGCCGAGGTCGGCTGACGCGTCGAGCGCGGCGCGCGGTCCCGCCCCGGGGCCGCGCGCTCGGCGCCGCCTGTGGCCCGGCGCTGCCGGCGGCGTCGCGTGGGCGACAGGAGCTCCTCGTCGCGCGGCTGTGACCCGAGCGCCTGCAGGGCGAGGGCAGGCTCGCCCTCCGGGATGCACCCGGTGTAGCGAACGGCGGACCGGGTATCGACCGCTCATGTTCGGACGCTGGAAGCGCAAGGAGAAGCATCGCGCCGACAAGCAGCAGGGCGATCCCGCTGCCCTCGAGCGCGAGGGCGATCCCCGCGGTGGGCTCCAATCGCCCGAGTACCGCACCGCCGAGCCGACCGAGATCGTGGAGACGGACGGTGTCGCGATGAGCGGGCCGGGCGGCGCACCGCAAGACGACGACTGACGCGAAAGAGGGTTCCATGGGACTGACCACCGCCGACTTCCTGCTCGAGCGGCTGCACCAGAACGGCGTCCGCCGGATCTACGGCTACCCCGGCGACGGCATCAACGCGATCGTCGGCGCGCTCGAGCGCGCGAAGGACAAGATCGAGTTCGTCCAGGTGCGCCACGAGGAGATGGCGGCGTTCATGGCCTGCGCCCACGCCAAGTGGACGGGCGAGGTCGGCGTCTGCCTCGCCACCTCGGGCCCCGGCGCGATCCATCTGCTGAACGGCCTCTACGACGCGAAGCTCGACCACGCCCCGGTCCTCGCGATCGTCGGCCAGCAGGCGCGCAGCGCGCTCGGCGGCCACTACCAGCAGGAGGTCGACCTGCAGACGCTCTTCAAGGACGTCGCCCACGAGTACTGCGAGACGGCCTACGACCCGGCGCAGATCCGGCATCTCGTCGACCGGGCGCACCGGATCGCGCTCGACCAGCGCCAGCCGACCTGCGTGATCGTCCCGAACGACCTCGGCGAGCTGCCTGCGGTCACCGACCCGCCGCACAAGCACGGGACCATCCACTCGTCTCCGGGGTGGCGTGCACCCCGGATCGTCCCGAGGGAGAGCGACCTGCGCCAGGCGGCGGAGATCCTCGACGCGGGCGAGAAGGTCGCGATCCTGGTCGGCCAGGGCGCCCGCGGCGCGCACGAGGAAGTGATGCAGCTGGCCACCAAGCTCGGCGCCGGCGTCGCCAAGGCGCTGCTCGGCCGGACGGTGCTCGACGACGAGCTGCCGTACGTGACGGGCTCGATCGGCCTGCTCGGCACGAAGCCGAGCTGGACGCTGATGGACGAGTGCGACACGCTCCTGATGGTCGGCTCGTCCTTCCCGTACTCGGAGTTCCTGCCCGAGCCAGGTCAGGCGCGCGGGGTGCAGATCGACATCGACGGCCGGATGCTCAACATCCGCTACCCGATGGAGCTCGGGCTCGTCGGCGACGCCAAGGCGACGCTCGAGGAGCTCATCCCGCTCGTCCGGCACAAGACCGACCGCTCCTGGCAGGAGCAGATCGTCGGCGAGGTCGCCGACTGGTGGAAGCTGGTCGAGGAGCGGGCGCTCCAGGACGCCGACCCGATCAACCCGCAGCGGCTCTTCTGGGAGCTGAACAAGCACCTCCCGGACGACGCGATCCTCGCCGCCGACTCCGGGACGTCCGCCGACTGGTTCGCGCGCGACCTGAAGCTGAAGCCGTCCCACCTCGCGTCGCTCTCGGGGACGCTCGCGACGATGGGGCCGGGGATTCCCTACGCCATCGCGGCGAAGTTCACGCATCCGAACCGTCCGGCGGTCGCTCTCGTCGGCGACGGCGCGATGCAGATGAACGGCATGGCCGAGCTGATCACGGCCGCCAAGTACTACGACCGCTGGGCCGATCCGCGCCTGGTCGTCCTCGTCCTCAACAACCGCGACCTGAACCAGGTGACCTGGGAGCAGCGCGCGATGGAAGGCGACCCCAAGAACCCGGCCACCCAGACGATCCCCGACGTCCGCTACGCCGAGTTCGCGCGGATGATCGGGCTCGAGGGGATCCGCATCGAGTCGCCGGACGCGATCGACGCCGCCTGGGAGGAGGCGTTCTCGGCCGACCGCCCGTTCGTCATCGACGCCGTCGTCGACCCGGAGATGCCGCCGCTCCCGCCGCACGTGACGCTCGAGCAGGCGCGGTCGCTGCTCTCCGCGCTTCGGGGCGGCGATCCGAACGCGCGCGCGCTCATGCGGGACTCGTTCAAGCAGAAGATCCTCGAGTTCCTGCCCGGGCGTTGAGGCTCGAGGTCTCGACCTTCACCATCCCGACCGACGCTCCCGAGTCGGACGGGACGCTCCAGTGGGACTCGACGACGATCGTCGTCGTCGAGGCCGTGGCCGGCCGGGCGCGCGGCCTCGGCTTCACGTACGCCCCGGAGGCGGCCGCGGGCGTCGTGGCCGACCTGCTCGCGCCCGTCGTGGCGGAGGCCGACCCGGACGACGTCGCGGAGCTGTGGCTGCGCATGGGCGCCGAGCTCCGGAACGCCGGCCGTCCCGGTCTCGCGCACTGCGCGCTGTCCGCCGTCGACCTGGCGCTCTGGGACCTCCGTGCGCGCCTGCACGAGGTGCCGCTCACGGCGCTCCTGCCGCGGGTGCGCGACCGGGTGCCCGTCTACGGCAGCGGCGGGTTCTGCTCGTACGCGGACGAGCGGCTCCGCGAGCAGCTCGGCGGCTGGGTCGCCCAGGGCATCCCGCGCGTGAAGATGAAGCTCGGCCGTGAGCCCGAGCGCGATTCGAAGCGGCTCGACGCCGCCCGCGAGGCGATCGGCGACGCGGAGCTCTTCGTCGACGCGAACGGCGCGTTCACCCCGAAGGAGGCGGTGCGCTGGGCGAGGCGCTACGTCGCCGACTGGGACGTCCGCTGGTTCGAGGAGC
>DASZWI010000215.1:0-11438 GCA_035546715.1 Gaiellaceae bacterium
CCGGAGTTCGTCGCCTTCGCGGTCGTGAGCCTGCTCGAGCGCCACTTCCCGCAGCTCGTCGACTACGAGTTCACGGCCCGCATGGAGGACGACCTCGACAAGATCGTCGCGGGCGACGAGGAGCGCACCGACTGGCTGCGCCGCTTCTACTTCGGCGCCAACGGCGACGACGGGCTCAAGGACCTGGTCGAGGGCCGCCTCGGCGACATCGACGCGCGCGAGATCAACACGGTCGAGCTGCCGCGCACCGACATCGTCGTGCGAGTCGGCCGCTACGGGCCCTACCTCGAGCGGGGCGACCAGCGGCAGAGCCTGCCGCCCGACCTGGCGCCCGACGAGCTCACCCCCGAGCGCGCCGAGGAGCTGCTCGCGCAGGGCAAGCAGGAGCAGGAGCTCGGCGTCGACCCGCAGACGGGCCGCACGATCGCCGTTCGCGCCGGCCGCTTCGGCCCGTACGTGACCGAGCTGGTCGAGGGCGACGAGAAGCCGCGCACCGCCTCGCTCCTGAAGACGATGTCGCCGGAGACGGTGACACTGGAGGAGGCTCTGAAGCTGCTCTCGCTGCCGCGCACCCTCGGCGAGGTCGACGGCGAGGAGGTCGTCGCGGCGAACGGCCGCTACGGCCCGTACGTCAAGAAGGGCGCCGAGACGCGGTCGCTGGGCAGCGAGGACGAGCTGTTCACGGTCACGCTCGAGGAGGCCCTGGCGCTGCTCGCGGCGCCCCGCCAGCGCGGGCGCCGGGCCGCTGCGCCGCCGCTGCGCGAGCTGGGCGAGGATCCCGTCTCGAAGAAGCCGATCGTGCTCAAGGAAGGCCGGTTCGGCCCGTACGTCACGGACGGCGAGACGAACGCGAGCCTGCGCTCCAGCGACACGATCGACGCCCTCACGCCCGAACGTGCGCAGGAGTTGCTGGCCGATCGCCGCGCCCGCGGCCCCGCCAAGCCGCGGCGCACGCGCAAGAAGGCTTGACGGTCGGACACAAGGTGTTCACCGAAGCGCAACAGTTTCGGCAAACATTCCTGACGTCCGATCGTCGATACTCACGCACAGGGGACGGAATACCGCGCGGGCGACGTTCGTTGGCGCCTCGGTAGGGCCGGCGTGAGCATGTGCCGACGGTTCTTCTGGCGCTTCGGCGCCGCACAGCCTATGGTGGGTTCGAGAAGGTTTGCAGGGGCGAGAGCAGAAACGAAAGGACATCGAGAACCACTTGACTCAGAATCAGCTCACTGAACTGCTCGAGACCGAGAGTGCGCGCGCCCTCCTGGAGGCGGGCGAGGAGCGCGGCTGGATCGAGCCGGCAGAGCTGGAGGCGTTCGCCGTGGAGAACGATCTCCAGGACGGGGAGACCGAGGAGGTCGTGCGCGAGCTCGAGAAGATCGGGCTCGAGGTCCGCGAGCCGGTCGCCGAGGAGAAGAACACCAAGGTGCAGGCCGAGCCGGTGGTCTACGAGGCCGACCGGCCGTCGGGCGCGGGCGACAGCCTGCAGCTCTTCCTCGCCGATGTCGGCAAGCACAAGCTCCTGACCGCGCACGAGGAGGTCGTCCTGGCGAAGGCGATCGAGCGCGGCGACGGCCGGGCGAAGCGCCGCATGATCGAGTCCAACCTGCGCCTCGTCGTGTCGATCGCGAAGGGCTACCGCGGCCTGGGCGTGCCGTTCCTCGACCTGATCCAGGAGGGGACGCTGGGCCTGAACCGCGCCGTCGAGAAGTTCGACTGGCGCCGCGGCTACAAGTTCTCGACGTACGCGACCTGGTGGATCCGCCAGTCGGTGCAGCGCGCCGTCGCGAACCACGCCCGCACGATCCGCGTGCCGGTGCACGTCGTCGAGCGCCAGCAGAAGCTGTCGCGCGCCGCGCGCCGCCTCGAGGTGGAGCTCGGCCGCGAGCCGACCAAGGAGGAGCTCGCCGAGGCGACGGGGCTTCCGCTCCAGCACGTCGACGAGGCGCTCTCGGCCGCATCGGCCTCGGTGTCCCTGAACCAGACCGTGGGCGCGGACGACGAGGGCGAGCTGGGCGACCTGTTCGCCGACCGCGAGGCCGCCGACCCGTTCGACGAGGCGGAGGAGTCGCTCCGCCGCCAGAACATCCGCAAGGCGCTCGACGCGCTGCCGGAGCGCGAGCGGCGGATCCTCGAGCTGCGGTTCGGCTTCGAGGGCGAGCCCTGGACGCTCGAGGCGATCGGCCACGAGCTCGACCTGACGCGCGAGCGCGTCCGGCAGCTCGAGGGCCAGGCGCTGTCGCGGCTCGCCGCGCTGCGCGAGCTGGCCGGTCTCGCCGCGTAACGCCGAGCGGAGAACGCAGTGGTGCGAGAGGCGGCTGCGAGGCCGCCTCTCGCGTCGATAGGTTCGGCCTGTGAGGTGCCGAGTCGACAGGGCGGCGATCCGCGCGGAGCCGCGCGAGGACGCCGAGCAGGTCACGCAGGCGCTGCTCGGCGAGCCGCTCCGCGTCGACGGCGAGCGAGCCGGGTACCTGCGGGTCGTCACGGCGTACGGCTATCCCGGCTGGGTCCGCGCGGACGCGGTCGAGGAGGGCGAGGGCACGCTCCCCGCGGCGCGCGACGGCTCGCCGGTGGCGGAGGCCCGCAGCTACCTCGGGGCGCCGTACGAGTGGGGCGGGCTCACGGCCGCCGGGATCGACTGCTCCGGCCTCGTCCACATGGCCTACCGGCGGCTGGGGCGGCTCGTGCCGCGCGACGCCTATCAGCAGGAGGCCGCGGGCGGCGAGGTGCCGGAGCCGCGGCCGGGCGACCTCGTCACCTACGGCGACGGCCGGGCCGACCACGTCGCGTTCTGGCTCGGGGAGGGCCGTATCCTGCACGCGACGGCCCGCGACGGGCTCGGCGTCGTCGAGGAGGCCGAGCCGCCCGAGCTCCGGGCGCGCCGCCGCCGGATCGTGCGCCTGTGATCAGCTGGGCCGCCTCCGACGGCCGCGAGCACGACGCCGAACGGGTCGTGCCGGCCGCCTCGACGATCAAGCTCGTGGTCGCCTCCGCCTTCTGGCGCAGCGGCCTCGACCCGTCGGAGCGCGTCGCGGTTCCGGCCGTGCCGTGGTCGGTCGCCGACGCGCTCGCAGGCCCGGTGACGCTCGCGGACTGCGCGCTCCTGATGCTGGCGTTCAGCGACAACGCGGCCACGAACGTCCTGCTCGGCCGGCTCGGGCTCGACGCGGTGAACGCCGAGGCGCGCCGCCTCGGCTGCACGCGCACCGAGATGCGGCGGGCGATGGTCTCCGACGGCCCGCAGAACGTCACCTGCGCGCGCGACCTCGCGCGCGTGCTCGCCGGGATCGACGAGCCGCGCGTCCTCGACGCGCTCGCGCGGGCGCACGACTCGGAGCTGCCGTTGCGGCTCCCCGACCGGCGCGTCGTCGTGAAGACGGGCGAGCTGGGCGAGCTCGCCTACCACGAGGTGGCGCTCGTCGACGGGCGGCTCGCGCTGGCGGTGTGCTCGTCGCCCGCCGTGCTGCCGCATCAGGTCGCCGAGGTCGCCGAGCGGCTCGCGCGCGGCGAGGATCCGGCGCCCGCGTCGATCTGAGGCCGGTAGCCCGCGCGGAGCGCGGCGACCGTCGACGGCGGCGTGATCAGCTCGGCCGTGCCGGTCCGCGGGCGGGGCGCCGCCGGTCCGTAGCCGGCGGTCGTCCAGGGCACGACCGCGTCGCCCAGCACGAGGCTCGGCTCGCCGCCGGCGAGCACGAAGGCGCCGTCCGGGATCTCCCGCCAGGGCGCGGGGTGGAGTCGCCGCCGGTGCGTCCCGCGGACGATCCGCTCGCCGTGGAGCCGCCGGTCGAGCTCCACCGCACGCGGCACGTCGATGCCCGCACCCTCCGCGAGCGCCTCCCGGAACGCCTCGTACGCCGGCCGGCGGCAGAGCGCGCACGGCCGGTGGCCGGCCGCGAGCGAGACCGCCTCGTCGTGGAAGAACAGCACGGTGAAGTGGCCGGGCTGCCACTGCGGCAGCCGCCAGTCCTTGTGCTGCAGCGCGCAGACGATCCAGAGCTGGCTGCGGTGGAAGCGCACGATCCGCTCGCCCTCGTGCAGGACGCCGCGGTTGCCGAGCCAGGCGCCGCGGAGCTCGATCGCGACGATGTCGCCGAGCGGGGTGACCCGGTTGCGCTTCGGCGTCGAGCGCTCGGGCACGCGTCGGCTAGAGGGGCGACTCGGCCGCCGCGCCCTCGAGGTGCGGCCGGTCCTGGCGCTCCGCGCCCTCCGCCTGGCGGATCTCGGCGTCGGTCATCGGCCACCGCTCGAGCGGGTAGTGGCACGCCGCCTGCTGGGCGGGGGCCAGCTCGCGCAGCAGGGGCTCCTCGACGTCGCAGTGGCCCTGGTGGAAGCGCGGGCAGCGCGTGTGGAAGACGCACGCGGGCGGCGGGTCGATCGGCGACGGGACGTCGCCGCCGAGGAGGATGCGCTCGCGCGCGGCGACACCCTCGGCCGACGCCCGTGGCACCGCCGAGAGCAGCGCTGCGGTGTACGGGTGCTTCGGGTGCTCGTAGATCGACTCGCTCGGCCCGAGCTCGACGACGTGGCCGAGGTACATGACGGCGATCCGGTCGGCGATCTGGCGCATCACCGACAGGTCGTGCGAGATGAAGACGAGCGTCAGCTCGAACTCGGCCTGGAGCTCCCGCAGCAAGTTGAGGATCTGCGCCTGGATCGAGACGTCGAGCGCCGAGACGGGCTCGTCGCAGACGACGAGCTTCGGCCGCAGCGCGAGCGCGCGGGCGACGCCGATCCGCTGCCGCTGGCCGCCCGAGAACTCGTGCGGGTAGCGGTTGTAGTGCTCCGGGCTGAGGCCGACGCGGGACAGCAGCTCGCGCACGCGCGCCTTGGTGTCCCCGGGCACCCCGTGGATCGCGAACGGCTGGCCGACGATCTGGCCGACCGTCTTGCGCGGGTTCAGGGAGGCGTAGGGATCCTGGAAGATCATCTGCATCTCGCGGCGCACCGGCCGCAGCGCGCGCTGCGAGAGCTTGGTGATGTCCCGCCCGTCGAAGCGGATCGTCCCCGACGTGGGATCGAGGAGGCGCAGCATCAGCCGCGCGGTCGTCGACTTGCCGCAGCCCGACTCGCCGACGATGCCGAGCGTCTCGCCGCGCCGCACGGTGAGGCTGATGTCCTCGACGGCGTGCACCTGCGAGGTGCCCCGCGCGAAGACGCCCTGCTTGACCGCGAAGCGCTTGGTCAGGTGCTCGATCTCGACAAGGTTGTCGACGGCACGGCTCTCGGCGGCGCTCATGCTGCTGCCGATCCCAGCCGGCGGTCGGCGCGCTCGCGTCCGAGCTCGAGCTTGCGGTCGAACGGAAGGTGGCACGCGTCGAGGTGGCCGCCCTCCGGTGCGACGAGCGGGGGCACGACGCTGTCGCACGGCTCGAAGCGGTAGGGGCAGCGCGGGTGGAACGGGCAGCCGGGCGGAGGCGCGAGCAGCGACGGCGGCGAGCCCTCGATCGGCACGAGCGCCTTCAGGCGCCGCTCCACCGACGGCATCGAGTCGAGCAGCCCCCACGCGTACGGGTGCTGCGGCTGCGTGAAGATCTCCTTCGCCGGCCCGTACTCCATGATCCGGCCGGCGTACATCACGAGCACCGACGTCGCCGTCTCGGCGACCACGCCCAGGTCGTGCGTGACGAGGATGACGCCGATGTTGAACTCGGTCTTGACGTCCTCGATCAGCTCGAGGATCTGCGCCTGCACCGTCACGTCGAGCGCGGTCGTGGGCTCGTCGGCGATCAGGACGGACGGGTTGTTGACGAGCGCCATCGCGATCATCGCGCGCTGGCGCATGCCGCCCGAGAACTGGTGCGGGTAGTCGCGCGCGCGGCCCTCCGCGTTCGGGATGCCGACGCGCCCGAGCAGCTCGACGGCGCGCTTCCCGGCCGCGTCCTTGGTCGCCCCGTGTGCGCGCGCGGCCTCGGCGATCTGGTCACCGACCCGGTACATGGGGTGGAGGCACGCGAACGGGTCCTGGAAGATCATCGCGATGTCCTTGCCGCGAATCGACCGCATCTGCGCCGGCGAGAGCTTCAGCAGGTCGCGGCCGTGGAACTCGATCTCGCCGGTGACGTCCGCGCGGGCGCGGTTGAGCAGGCCCATGATCGCGAGGTTCGAGACGCTCTTCCCGGAGCCGGACTCGCCGACGACGCCGAGCGTCTCGCCGCGCCGCAGCGAGTAGGAGACGTTGCTGACCGCCTGGACGACCCCGTCGGTGGTCGGGAAGCGAACGGTCAGCCCGCGGATGTCGAGCAGCAGCTCGCCGCGCTGGCTGTCTGCAGCCTCGTTCATGCGTATCGCACGCGCGGGTCGATGAAGGCGTAGAGGACGTCGACGACGAGGTTCATGATCGCGACCGCGCTCGCGGTGAGCATGATCACGCCGACCAGCGTCGGCAGGTCCTGGTTCTGGGCGCTCTGGATCGCGAGCCAGCCGACGCCCTGGAGGTTGAAGACGGACTCCGTGATGATCGCGCCGCCGACGAGGAGGGCGATGTCGAGGCCGAACATCGTCACGATCGGCGTCAGGCTCGCGCGCAGCCCGTGCTTGAAGATCACGGTGCGCTCCGAGAGGCCCTTCGCGCGCGCGGTGCGGATGTAGTCCTCGCCGAGCGTCTCGAGCAGGTTGTTGCGCGTCATCCGCGCGTAGAAGGCGGCATAGAGCAGGGCGAGCACGCACCAGGGCAGGATCAGGTGCCCGGCCCAGGCGCCGAGGCCCTGCGAGATGGGGGAGTAGCCGGTGCCGCCGCCGATCCCGAGCTTGAACCAGAGCAGCCACAGGGACATCAGGCCGAGCCAGAAGACGGGGGCCGAGATGCCGAAGAGGGCGAAGCCCATCGCGACGCGGTCGAGGATCGAGCGGCGGCGGACCGCCGAGATGATCCCGATCGCCACGCCGCTGACGAGCCAGATGACCGCAGCGCCGGCGATGAGCCAGAGGGTGCGCGCGATGCGACTGGAGATCTGCGTCATGACGGAGACGTTGTTGACGTACGACTTGCCGAGGCCGGGCCAGCCGTACTCGTCGCCGGTGAAGAAGTGCTTGACGAACAGGCCGAACTGGGCGTACCAGGGGTGGTTCAGGTCGAGCCGCTGCCGGATCTCGTTCAGCTCCTCGGTCGACGGCGACTTGCCGGCGAACCGCGTCGCGATGTCGCCCTGCGGCAGCAGGAAGAAGACGGCGTACGTGATCAGCAGCACGGCGGCGATCACGAGCACCGTCCAGGCGAGGCGGCGGGCGATGTAGAAGATCATGGCGGGGTCAGACTTGCAAAGACGGACGGGGCGCCGCGCTGGTCGCGCGGCGCCCCGCCCCGAGGGTCGTTCTCGCTACTTGACCGCCACGTGCGCGTACGCGGTCTGGTCGGAGAACTGGTCGTAGTTCCACTTCGTGACGTTCGAGCTGATGACGTTCAGGTTGCGGGCCGAGAGGTACGGGACCCACGGAACCACGTTCGTCATCAGGTACCGGTCGACGCTCGCCCAGCACGAGACGCGCGACGGGCCGGAGACCGTCTGGCAGTGGTTGATCTGCTTGTCGGCGGACGGGATGCCCGTGACGGTGCCCTTCGCGCCGATCTTCTTCGCGATCGCCGGGGTGAGGCCGACGAGCGAGTAGTTCGTGTTGCCCTGCGGGATGATCGTGTCGCTCGAGAACAGCTCGGCGAAGAACGTCGAGGCGTCGGCGTAGTCCTTGCCCCAGCCCGGGCGCTCCGAGATCGGGACGTTGTTCTTCGGCGTCTGGATCGTCGGGTAGGCCCCGTTGATCGAGCGCACCTTGAACGTGATGCCGATCTTCGCGGCGTCCGCGATGATCACCGGGACCATCGCCTTGTCGACGGCGCGGACGTCCGCGATCATCAGGACGTTCTTGCACGCCGCGGCGTCGCACTTGCCGTCGCCGTTCGTGTCGTACTTCGAGCCCTTCATCGCCTTCTTGGCGAGGGCCTCGCTGCCCGAGTCGTTCGGGGTGCGGTACGGGTCGTACTCGGACAGGATGTTGTGGAGGATCGGGTTCGGGACGATGTGCGTGGCGATGTCGCCCGCCGTCGGCCCGCCCCAGCCCTTCCGCAGCGCCTGCTTGTCGATGATGTAGTTCATCGCCTTGCGGACGTGGATGTCGTCGAAGGGCGCCTGGGTCAGGTTCATCGTGATGTACCAGGTGCGGTCACCGACGTTCTGCTTGAGCCGGCTGCGCAGGCTCGGGGTCGTGAGGTACTTGCGGAGCACGACCGGCGACGGGCTGGACACCTCGTCGTCGAGCTGGCCCGCGGCGACCTTGTTGTAGATGTCGTCGGAGTTCGAGTCGACCGTGAACTGGAACTCGTCCGGGTTGCTCTCGCGGGCGGCCTTGGAGTCGGTCGCCTGGCTGTAGTTCGGGTTGCGGACGAGCGTCAGGCTCGAGAGCGGATCGAAGCCGCTGGCCGGCTTGATCGCGGAGCACGAGCCGATGTTCACCGAGTCGATCCCCTGGATCATGTACGGGCCGGTCGAGATGAGGTCACGGCCGTACTGGTTGGCCTTGGCGCCGGTGAAGCACTTGGCGACCTCGACCGGGATCGGCGACGTCGCCGGCATGGACATCCGGTAGAGGAAGTCGCCCGTGGGCTGCGTCAGGTTGAAGACGATGGTCGAGTTGTTCGGGGTCTTGATGCCCGAGATCGACTTCGCCTTGCCCGAGGCATAGGCGTCCCAGCCCTTGATGACGGTGTAATAGAACGGGTACTGACCGCCGTCCTTCGGGTTCGCGAGGCGCTCCATCGCGTACAGGACGTCCTTCGACGTGACCGCGCGGTTCACCGGCGGCGAGAACTTGATGCCGCTCTTCAGGTGGAACGTGTACGTCTTGCCGCCGTTCGTCGGCTTCGGGACGCTCGACGCGATGTCGGGGACGATCACGTTCCCGGCAGCACCGGCGACGTGGTTGTAGCCGACGAGGGTGCGCAGCAGCAGGTTGCTGTACAGCGCCCAGGCGTTCCCGAGGTACTCGCCCGTCGGGTCGAATGCGTCGGTGAAGCCGAACGACTGCTCCCAGCCGACCTTGTAGGTGCCGCCGGCCTTGACCGCGTCCTTCTTGCTGGACGCGGCCGTGCTCGCGGCAACGGTGATGCCGGCGGCGATCGCGAGTGCCACGATCGCCAGCACCACCTTCCGGAGATGGCTACTCATGCTCTCCAGTGTCCTCCTTCTCCCGCGGGGGGTGCGGGGTTGTTGGTCCTATGTGACTTGGACGTCAATTCGACGTTCGAGGTTTGCACGTCAGCGGTCGGAACGTACGTCGAACGCGTCGCGCAGCCCGTCGCCGAGCAAGTTGAATGCGAGCGTGGTGAGGATCAGGAAGCCGCCGGGGAAGACCATCATCCACCAGGCCACCTGATAGAGCCCGTTCGTGCTCGCGTCGTCGAGCAGGGAGCCCCACGACGACTGCGTCACCGGGACGCCGAGCCCGAGGAACGACAGCGCGGACTCGAACAGGATGTTGGTCGGGATCAGCAGCGTCGTGTAGACGATGAGCGGCCCGATGAGGTTCGGCAGGATCTCGCTGCGCAGGATCCGGGTGTTCGACGCGCCGAGCGCGCGCGCGGATTCGACGAACTCCTTCTCGCGCAGCGACAGCGTGTAGCCGCGCACGATGCGCGCGATGTACGACCAGGAGAAGAAGGCGATCACGCCGATCACGACGCTCAGGCCCGGTTGGATGAGCCCGCCCAGACAGCCGTTCTTGCTGACGCTGCAGGCGGCGACGATGCCGACGGCGATCAGCACCTGAGGCAGCGCGAGGATGACGTCGGCGGTGCGCGACAGCGCGGTGTCGATCCAGCCGCCGTAGAAGCCGGCCAGCAGGCCGACGACGGTGCCGATGAAGAGGGCGATCGCCGACGCGGCGACGCCGACGATGAGAGAGGTGCGCGCGCCGTACATCGTCCGCACGAACAGGTCGCGCCCGCTGGCGTCGGCGCCGAACCAGAAGTGCGCGCTCGGTCCGTTCGGGATGCCGAAGTCGTCGGTCGCGTCGGTGTAGGTCGCGTTCTGCGCGTGGCCCGTGATGTGGGCGGCGAGCGGGCCGCCGACGATCGCGATGATCACGAGCACGGCGACGACGACCAGGCCGCCGAGCGCGGCCTTGTCCTGGCGGAACCGGTCCCAGAAGAGGCGGGCAGGGCTCTTACGGGAGACGGAGACGGGCGCAGCGACAGCCGCCGTGCCGCCGCCTTGCACGAGGAATTCGGGAGGGTTCGTCATCCGTGCCCCGACAAGGGTAAACACCATTTGACCCCGGCGTGCAAGCGATACTGCGTCGGGTGCACCGAATCGACGACCCCGCCTACGTCGCCCGCGAGTACGCGTCGCTCGAACGCGAGGCCATGCGGCGGCTGGATCGCACGGGTTGGCTGCGCTTCGGCGGCGACGACGCGCTCTTCGTCCTCATGCGCGCGCTTGCGGAGGTGACTCCCCGACGCGTCCTGGACGTCGCCTGCGGCGACGGTTGGATGACCTCGATGATCTCGGCGCCCGAGGTGATCGGCCTCGACTCGTCGCCGCCGGCGGTCGAGGCGGCGCGCTCGCGGGGCCTGGACGCCCGCGTCGCCGAGATGCAGAAGCTGCCGTTCGAGGACGGATCGTTCGACGTCGTCCTCTGCAACTACGCCCTGGACCACGTCCGCAACCGGCGCAAGGCGATCGCGGAGCTGGCCCGGGTCGTGCGTCCCGGCGGACGGTTCCTCGGGATCTACAGCGGCCCCGATCACCTGAGCGAGCTCTGGGCGGCCGTCGGCCGGGACGTCGGCTCCGAGTTCGACTGCGCGACGGGCCCGGATCAGCTGGCCGCGTCGTTCGACCGGGTCGAGTGCCGGACAGCACACGGCTCGGTCGCGTGGCTGACACGGAACGACCTCCAGGCGTACCTCGACGCCTACTCCGAGCCGGTGGGCAGGTTCGAGGCGCCGGAGGGGCCGTACCCGTTCCTCGCGCGGCGCCGCAACGGCGTCGTGATCGGAGACCGCGCGTGAACCTGCGGCCCGACGGACCGTTCGAGGGCCGGATCGTCCGGGTGGAGCCGCTCGAGGAGCGGCACCGCGAAGGACTCCGCGAGGCGGCGGAGGCGGAGCCGCACATCCACCGCTACACGAACCTCTACTCGTTCGGGTTCGACCGCTGGTTCGATCTCGCGCTCGCATCGGAGACGGACGTGCCGTTCGTCGTCTGCGTCGACGGCCGCCCCGCCGGCTCGACGCGCTACCTGAACATCGAGCCGCTCCACCGGCGCACCGAGATCGGCTGGACATGGCTCGGTCGCCCCTGGTGGGGCAGCGGCGCGAACCTCGAGACGAAGTACCTCCTGTTGCGGAACGCATTCGAGCGCTGCGGGCTGATGCGGGTGGAGTTCAAGACGGACGCCCGCAATCTCCGCGTCCGCGGCGCCCTGCTCGGGATCGGCGGCACCTTCGAGGG
>DASZWI010000216.1:0-21405 GCA_035546715.1 Gaiellaceae bacterium
GTCTTCGTGCCGCCGACGGCACCGCAGCGCGCGCAGCTCCAGCTCAGCGTCGCGCCCTCGGCAGCGAAGCGGAAGCGGTGTCCGAGCAGGCGACAGGCGAGCGGCACGCTCCCATGATTGCCGAACCTGGACAGGGGTACGACGCCGCCGTGAGCGGCGTCCAGACCGGCACGATCGAGACCAACATCCCCGGCCGCATGGACCGGCTGCCGTGGTCGCGCTTCCACTGGCTCGTCGTCGTCGGCCTCGGCACGGTGTGGATCCTCGACGGGCTCGAGGTCACGATCGTCGGCTCGATCGCCTCGCGGCTCACCGAGAAGGGCAGCGGCATCTCGATCGGCACCGCCGGGATCGGCACCGCCGCCGCCATCTACGTCGCCGGCGCGTGCGTCGGCGCGCTGTTCTTCGGGCAGCTCACCGACCGGTTCGGGCGCAAGAAGCTCTTCATCCTCACGCTCGGCGTCTACATCCTCGCCACCGTCGCCACGGCGTTCGCCTGGACCGCCTGGTACTTCTACCTCTGCCGGTTCTTCACGGGCGCTGGCATCGGCGGCGAGTACTCGGCGATCAACTCGGCCATCGACGAGCTGATCCCCGCGCGGGTGCGCGGGCGGGTCGACCTGATCATCAACGGGTCGTACTGGGTCGGCTCGGCGGCCGGCTCGGCGGCGGCGCTGTTCCTGCTCAGCTCGGTCTTCCCGGCCGACATCGGCTGGCGCATCGCGTTCGGGCTGGGAGCGGTCCTCGGCCTGACGATCATGCTCGTCCGCCGCAACGTGCCCGAGAGCCCCCGCTGGCTCTTCATCCACGGACGCGAGGAGGAGGCGGAGCGGATCGTCCGCGACATCGAGCAGAACGTCGAGCGCGAGAGCGACGAGCCGCTGGAAGAGGTCGACGACACGATCGAGGTGCGCCAGCGCGAGACGATCCCGTTCCGCACGATCGCCGAGACCGCCTTCAAGCTCTACCCGCGCCGCGCGATCCTCGGTGTCGCGCTCTTCGTCGGCCAGGCGTTCCTCTACAACGGCGTCACCTTCAACCTGGGCGACCTCTTCAGCACCTTCTACGGCGTGTCGTCGGGCTACGTGCCCGTCTTCATCATCGTGTTCGCCGTCGGCAACTTCCTGGGGCCGCTGCTGCTCGGCCGGCTGTTCGACACGGTCGGGCGCATCCCGATGATCGCGGGGACGTACCTGGGCTCGGCCGCCGTCGCCACGATCCTGGCCTTCCTCTTCCTCGGCAAGACGCTCTCGTCGCCCTGGGCGTTCGAGGCGTTCGTCTTCGCGACGTTCTTCCTCGCGTCGGCCGGCGCGAGCGCGGCCTACCTGACGGTGAGCGAGGTGTTCCCGATGGAGACGCGCGCCCTCGCGATCGCCTTCTTCTACGCGGTCGGCACCGGGCTCGGCGGCATCGTCGGGCCGCTCCTCTTCGGCCATCTGATCGCCACGAGCTCGCGCGGTTGGGTGGCGGTCGCCTTCCTGATCGGCGCCGGGGTGATGGCGCTCGGCGGGGTGGCGGAGATCTTCCTCGGCGTGAAGGCGGAGAACGCGCAGCTGGAGGACATCGCCAAGCCGCTCACGGCCGAGGAGGCCGAGAGCGGCGGCTTGCCGGGCGAGGAGGGAGCGGACACGGGCGCCGACGAGGCCGAGAAGCGCTGGCAGGAGCGCGACCGCCGCCGGGCGGCTCGCCGCTACCGGCCGGGCCCGGGCGCGGGGGAGACCTTCTACTCGCCCGGGATGTTCGGCACCGCCGGCGCGACGCGGCGCGCGCATCCGTCGCTCCGCGACCGCGAGATCGACGCCATCGCCGGCGCCGTGGCCGCCGAGGGGCGGCCGCTGCGGATTCCCGAGCTGGCGGCCCGCGTCGGCGCCCGGCGCTGGGGGCCGGGCCGCTTCCGCGAGGCGCTGCGCGAGGCGACCGCCGAGGGGCGCGTCCGCCGCACGTCGCGGACGACGGTCGGCCCCACCTGATACACCTGCGGGCGCATGGCCCGCCTGCCGGTCAAGAAGACGTACAAGCTGTTCATCGGCGGGGCGTTCCCGCGCTCCGAGTCCGGGCGCACGCTCGAGGCGCAGGGACAGAACGTCGCCCGCGCCTCGCGCAAGGACGTGCGCGACGCCGTCGTCGCGGCCCGGGCCGCCCAGCCGAAGTGGGCGGCGGCCACCGCCTACAACCGCGGCCAGGTCCTGTACCGCGTCGCCGAGATGATGGAGGCGCGCGTCACCGACCTCGCCGCGGTGTGCTCGGGCGAGGACGAGGTCGAGCGCTCCGTCGACCGCTGGGTCTGGTACGCCGGCTTCGCCGACAAGCTCGCGCAGGTGCTCGGCTCGACCAATCCCGTCGCCGGGCCCTACTTCAACTTCACGATCCCCGAGCCGACCGGCGTCGTCGCGATCGTCGCCCCGGACGAGCCGCCGCTGCTGGGGCTCGTCTCACGCCTCGCGCCCGCGCTCGTCGGCGGGAACGCCGTCGTCGCCCTCGCGTCGGAGGCACAGCCGCTGGCGGCGATCGAGCTGGCCGAGGTGCTCGCGACGAGCGACGTGCCCGGCGGGGTCGTCAACCTGCTCACCGGCCGCCGCGACGAGCTGGCGCCGTGGCTCGCGTCGCACATGGACGTCAACGCCATCGACCTGACGGGCGCCGACGGGCTGCGGGCCGACCTCGAGCGGGCCGCCGCCGAGAACGTCAAGCGGGTCGTCGCCGGCGATCCCGACGGGCAGAGCCTCTACGACATCTCGGCCTTCATGGAGCTGAAGACCGTGTGGCACCCGATCGGGACCTGATGGGCGCGTTCGACCACGTCGGCTCGATCGAGCCGCTCCGCATCTGGGACGGCGTCACGGCGTGGCCCGTGCACGGCGACGAGGTGACGATGACCGTGATCGAGCTCGCGCCCGATGCCGTGGTGCCGGAGCACTCGCACGTGAACGAGCAGATCGGGGTGCTCCTACGCGGGTCGGTGCGGTTCCGGATCGGCGACGAGGAGCGCGAGGTGACGCGCGGCGCGACGTGGTGCATCCGGGCGCACGTCCCGCACCAGGTGCACACCGGGCCCGACGGCGCGACGATCGCCGAGGTGTTCGCGCCGCCGCGCGGGGACTGGGCCGGGCTCGAGCGGCTCGACGCAGCTGCGCCGCCCGGCTTCTAGTCGACCTGCCAGTGCGTGACGGTGTCCTCGTGCGCGACGAGGAACCGCTCGTCCTCCGGGTAGTAGACGGCACGCTCGATGTCGTCGCCGGCGAAGCCGCGAATCGCGTCGAGCGAGTCCCAGAACGAGAGCGTCACGAACTCGGTCCGGTCGCCGTCGTCCCGTCGCAGCATCCACGCCCCGCGGTTTCCGGGCGTCCGGCGGTACTCGTCCATCCCGGTCCCGTCGATGTACGCGGCGTACTCGTCCGCGTCCTCGCGCCGCGTCCAGCCTCGCCACATGCGCGCGATCATGCGGCCCACACTAGTCGCTGCCGGCGGGGAGCTTCGGCGTGCGTCGCTGGCGCACCACGGCGGCCAAGCCGGCCATCATCACGAACCCCGTCACGCGCACGCGCGGCGCGCCGGCCGGCGCGGCCGGAACGTTCGAGCCGCGGCCGCCCATGAACGCGATCACGTCGTGCACGTCCACGTCGATGCCGGGCGGGACGACGAGGGAGACGCCGCCCATGAGGGCGAAGACGCGGATGGTGAGCTCGCCGTCGACCAGCTCTGCGTCGCGCAGGTCGATCTCCACGCCGCCCATCACCGCGAGCACGCGGAGGACGCTCCCCAGCCGCACCCGGCCGGCCAGGGCCGCCCCGCTCATGACGGCGACGAGCCGCCGCCGCGGCCGGGGTCCCGACGCGGAGCCCGGTGCGAGCGTCCCCAGGTCGCGGGTCAGGCGGTCGAGGTCGGCCATGGTGCGGGCGGTGTAGGCCAGCTCGAGCCGCTCGTCGAGCTCGTCGATCGTCAGCCGGCCGTCGGCGGCGGCGTCGCGCAGGTGCAGCCCGGTGCGCTCGCGGTCGGCGTCGGAGGCGCGCCGCTCGATCTCGCTCATCCGGTCAGTTTCGCCAAGTCCGTGCGCGCCGTCTACGCTTCGCGCAGCAGGTGCCCGCTTCACGACGCCTCAGCCAGCGCATCTCCGAGGGAGACGGGATCGCCATCATCGTCCACGTCGCAGACGCGGACGCCGCTCGGGCAGCCGAGGAAGAGGGCGCCAAGGCCGTCGCGGTCGGCGAGCCGATCGACGGGATCCGCGACTCGACCAGGCTCCCGCTCCTCTGGGTCGGCCCGGGCGAGCCGCACGACGCCGATGCCGTCACGCTCCGGCCCGAGGACGAGCATCCGCGCCGGGACGGGTGCGAGACGGTCGTCGACGTCCGCGACGAGGAGGAGCTCGAGCTCGCGCTGGAGCGCCTCGATCCCGAGATCTTCCTGCTCTCCGCCGGCGGCGACGACCGCGATCGCGACCAGGTCGACGCGGTGCTGGAGCTGCTGCCGGACGTGCCCGCCGGCAAGCTCGCGATCGCCGAGGTCGACGTCACGAGCCGCGACGAGGTCCTGGCGCTCGAGCGCGCCGGGATCGACGCCGTGCTCGTCCCGGCGGGATCGGTCGCCGAGCTGGTCGGCGAGCGGCCCCCGGACGTGTAACTGCCGCGGAAGGCGTCTACCATGGGCGCGGTGAAGACCCTGCCGGCGACTGCGGCCCTCGTCGCGACTGCGCTTGTCACCGCGCTCGTCGCCGCCGGCTGCTCGAGCGGGGGGAAGAGCGCCGCCGCGAAGGCTCCCGCGAAGCCGGCGCCGGCGCGCTGCGCCCATCCCGCCGGCTGGCAGAAGCTCGCGAACCGCATCGGCGCGCCCGTCTACTGCCCCGGGTGGCTGCCGGATCCGCTCGTCGGCCAGATCGGCGGCCGCTGGAACAACATCGACTCGGTCTCGAAGGACCGGAGCTACCTCGAGAGCTTCGTCTGGCAGGACGTCGACATCGGCGGCACGAGCGGCGAGCTCCACGTGAACCTCCGCGGCTACCCGGGCCGCCAGGCGATCCCGATCTGCCGCACCGGAGGGTCCGACAGCCGGGACGTGCCGTGCTTCGCCGACGCGCACGGGACGCTGCACGAGAACGGCATCGACGCGACGCTCTACACGGTCAACCAGGACGCCGACCAGTGGCACCTCCTCTACGCCTGGCACGCCAACGGCGGGCTCTACACCGTGTCGGAGCACCTGGCGCCGCCGCTCACGTACAAGCACCTGCTCCGGTACCTGAAGCGCGAGCTCGGCTCTCTCGTGCTGATCCGCCCGGAGGCGGCGTCGACCTGATGGCTGCGTGATGCCGCGGCTCACCCGCCGTGAGCTGCTCGCGGGCGCGGCCGGCGCGGTCGGCGCCGCCGCCGGCGTCTACGAGCTCGTCGATCGCCTCGCCGGCCCGGCGCCGACGCGCGCGGCGGTCGGTCCGCCGTCGCCGGAGCAGCACCTCCTCGACGGCGTCCGCGTCGTGCGCTCGGACGGGATCGAGGTGCTCGTGCCGCCGCTCCACCACGCGGTCGTCACCGCCCGCGTCGCCGTCGACCGCAGCGACCTGCGCGACGCCCGGCGGACCCTGGAGGCGGCCCTCGTCGGGCTCGACGGCGACTACGCGACGTCGCCCGCCGGCCTCGGCGTCACCGTCGCCTGGGGACGCCCGTACTTCGACCGCTTCGTCCCCGCGGCGGCCGCGCGCCTGATCCCGCACGACCGCCGCGCCGACAAGTCGGTGCTCCTGCCCGAGGAGCGGTTCCCGAGCGACCCGCCCCAGGTGCGGCTCGAGTCGAACGACGTCGCGATCCTGCTCCGCTCGGACACCCTCGCGCACATCGACGACGCGCTGCACCGCATCCAGCAGACGAAGGTCTTCCGGCTGACGTCGATCCGGCGCGGCTTCGCGGGCGGCGGCTTCGACGGGAAGGCGTCGCTGCCCAAGAAGCTCGCCGTCACCGCGGGCGTGCCGGGCGCGGACCTGATCCCGGAGACGTCCGAGCTGTTCCTCGGCTTCACGTCGACCCAGAAGGCGTCGATGGGGCCCGGCGCGATCGCCAACTTCGAGACGCTGGGCCTGGTCGACCTGCGCGGCAGCGACTACTTCCGCCACGGCACCCACATGCACCTGTCCCACATGGACGAGGATCTCGAGGCCTGGTACCTCAACTTCGACTTCGACGAGCGGGTGTCGACGGCGTTCCGGCCCAACCTGCGCGTCGCGCCGTCGCGCCAGACCGTGCCGGAAGGGCCGAAGCAGGCGCAGACGGAGGCCGACGTCCGCCGCGACTTCCGTACCACGGGCCGCATCGGGCACAGCGCCTCGATCCAGCCCGCGTCGCGGCTCCAGCGCCGGACGATCGCGCCGGACGGAACCGTGTATCCGAAGGGCACCCCGATCCCGATCCGGGCCGACTTCAACACGCTCGACAACCCGTTCACCTGGTCGTCGACGGGCGAGAGCTCGCCGACGCCGGCAGCCGGCCTTCACTTCGTCATCTTCAACCCCTCGGGCGACGACTTCCGCCGCAACCGGCTCGCGATGGACGGCGTCCTGCCGAACGGCCCGAAGCTGCCGCTCGGCCCGCGCAGCGCCGGGCAGGGCTTCAACTCGGTGCTGCGCACGACGCACCGCCAGAACTTCCTCGTCCCGCCCCGGCGCAACCGCAGCTTCCCGCTCGCCGACGTGTGAGGGAGATCACCGTCCGCGCGGCGCGGCGCGAGGACGCCGCGCAGGTGCTCGCGCTGTGGGAGGTGGCCCGAACGCCCCACAGCTCGACGCCCGACACCGCCGACGGCCTCGAGCGGCTCTTCGCCGCCGACCCGGGCTCGCTTCTGCTCGCGGAGGCGGGCGGGGAGCCGGTCGGGACGCTGATCGCGGCCTGGGACGGCTGGCGCGGAAACATGTACCGGCTCGCCGTGCGCGCCGACTGGCGCCGGCGCGGCGTCGGGACGGCGCTCGTCCGGGCGGGCGAAGAGCGGCTCCGCGCGTGCGGCGCGACCCGCATCACGGCGCTCGTCGTCCTGGAGGACGAGGTCGCGCGCGGCCTCTGGTCGTCGGCCGGCTTCGCCTTCGACGCGGACGTCGGCCGGTACGTGCGCAACCTGGCCTGACGGGACCCGGCCGGAAGCGAATTGGGCCTGTGTCCCTCTGCCCATGGGTACCCCTGTGCAGAGGGACACCGGCCCAATCCGCCTTCAGACATGTCCGTTCGCGCCGCGCGCAGGATCGGCCGGCCGGCTGATGACCAAGGCGGCCACGGCCGGCAGGGCCAGGACGGCTGCGGCGACCGGGAACGGCGCGCCCGAGGCGACGTGCGTGACGAGCAGGCCCCCGGCTGCCGCTCCGGCCGCCGAGCCGACGGCTTCCGCCGTCGTGACCCACGTCAGCGCCTCTGTCGCGCCCACGCCGGTCTCGCCGTCGAGGCATTCGAAGAGCGCGACGGTCGCCGGGCCGTAGCCGAGACCGCAGAGCACGAGCAGGAGGCCGAGCGCGAGCGGCCCGGAGGCAGTGACCGGCGGGACGAGGGCCACCGCGATGCCGAGCACGGCGACGAGGTAGCGGCGCAGGCGCGACGCGGCCGCCGCCAGCCGCCCGGCGAGAAGTCCGCCCGCGATGCTGCCGAGCGCGAAGCAGCCGAGCAGCACGCCGGCGAGCGGCGCGTGGTGCCAGCCCGTCGCCTTTGCCGGGATCGCCACCTCCACGAGCCCCAGCGACGCGCCGAGGGCGACCGAGACGGCGAGGAGAACGGTGAACGCGCCGCTCAGCCGGCGCCGCCCGTCGCCGGCTCCGCCGCTTCCTCCCGCCCCGACGAAGCGCGCCTCGACGAGCGCGGCGGCAGGCGCCGCGACCGCGCAGACTGCGAGCGCTGCGACGGGTGTCCAGGCGCAGAGCAGGCCGGCCACCGCCGGCGCGCCGACCAGCGCTGCGTCGCCGACCGCGGCTGTGGCAGCGTACGCCCGCCGCAGCAGCGCGCCCTCGACGATGGTCGACCACGCTCCGCGGGCCGAGGCGACGAGAGGCGGTGCCGAGGCGCCCGCGGCCGTGGCGACCGCCACCAGCGCCCAGGCGGGGGTCGTGGCCCGGGCCAGGAGCGCCAGGAGCGCGAGCGCGACGCCGTACGCACCGGCGAGCGCCGGCAGGACCCGACCGCCGCGCCGGTCGACCAGCCGGCCGCGGGCCGGCGCGACCAGCGCGGACCCCAGCGAGAAGCCGGCGGCGGCCGCGCCCGCCGCGGCATACGAGCCGGTCGAGCGGCGCACGGCGAGGAGGACGGCGAGCGAGACGCCGCCGAACGAAACCCACGCGACGGCGAGCGCCGCCAGCAGGCGGCGTGCCGAAGGCTGCGCGACGAGCGCGCGATACGTGTCGGGCACGGAGAGCTCCTTCTCGGGATGAGCGACGAGCCCGCGGTGGGCGGGCTACGGGAGGCGGGTCAGATCCCGCTCAGGGCGGGCTGACGCTCATCCGAAGAAGGCGCGGGCGACTTCGTACCAGTCGTCCGGCACCGTCTTGAGCTTCTCGGTCGCCTCGTCGAGCGAGACGGCGATCACGTCGTCCCCGCGCAGGGCGGCCATCTGGCCGAAGTCGCCGGCCTCGACGAGGTCTGCGGCCTTGAGGCCGAAGCGCGTCGCGAGGACGCGGTCGCGGGGGGTCGGGGTGCCGCCGCGCTGAACGTGGCCGAGCACGGTGACCCGAGTCTCGAACCCGGTCCGATCCTCGATCTGCCCGGCGATCGCCTCCCCGACGCCACGCTTCGAGAGCGTGACGTGTCCGAACGCGTCGAGCTCGCCGTCGTCCTCGAGCCCGGGGAGCTCGCAGCCCTCGCTGACGACGACGATCGAGAAGTCCTTGCCGCGCGCGTGCCGCTTGCGCAGCTCCGCGCACACCTCGTCGATGTCGACCGGTCGCTCCGGGATCAGGATCACGTCGGCGCCGCCCGCGATGCCGCTCATGACCGCGATCCAGCCGGCGTGGCGACCCATGACCTCGACCACCATCACGCGGTTGTGCGACTCCGCCGTCGTGTGGAGGCGGTCGATCGCCTCCGTGGCGATGAAGACCGCCGTGTCGAAGCCGAAGGTGTAGTCGGTCCCGGAGAGGTCGTTGTCGATCGTCTTCGGCACTCCGACGACCGGGAGCTTCTCCTCGCGGTAGAGCCGCGCGGCGACGCCGAGGGTGTCCTCGCCGCCAATCGCGACCAGCGCGTCGAGCTGCTCGAAGGACGCCTTCACCTTCGCGACCCCGCCCTCGATCTTGTACGGGTTCGTGCGCGTCGTGCCGATGATCGTCCCGCCGCGCGGGAGGATCCCCGAGATCTGCTCCGGGCCGAGCGGTTGGAAGATCCCCTCGACCATGCCGCGCCAGCCCTCGCGCACGCCGACGACCTCGTGGCCGCGCGCCCAGGAGCGCCGCGCGACGGCGCGGATGACCGCGTTCAGGCCGGGGCAGTCGCCGCCGCCGGTGAGCACTCCGATCCGCACGCGCGGCAGCGTACACACACCCGCCACCCGCTTTCCAATTTGAAGTGAACTGACGGGGTTACGCTCCGTCGGTGCTGTTCGCGGCCGCTGCCGTCGCTGCGACTGCCGCCACCCTGGCGGCGCCGGCGCCCAGGCTCACCGGCCCGCACCCGTGCCCGGGCCACGCCGGCTTCACCTGCTCGACCCTCACGGTTCCGCTCGACCGCGACGGCCGCCGGCCAGGCACGCTGCGTCTCGCCGTCGCGGCGGCAGACAACGTGCACGCGCCCCGCGGCGTCCTGCTCCTGATCTCCGGCGGCCCGGGTCAGCCCGCCGTGCCGCTCCTCGACCGCGTCGACCGGATCGCCGGCCGCGAGCGGAGCGCCTACCGCATCGTCGTCTACGACCAGCGCGGCACCGGCGCCGGGGCGCTGGAGTGCCCCGCGCTCCAGGCCGCCATGGGGTCGTCCGACCTCGCGCCGCCGCCCGCCGCTGCCGTCCGCGCCTGCGCCGGGACGCTCGGTCCGCGCCGCGCGTTCTACGGCACCGACGACGTCGTGGCGGACATGGACGCGCTGCGCGCGGCGCTCGGCGCGGCCCGCTGGACGCTCGACGGCGTCTCCTACGGCACCTTCGTCGCCGAGCGGTACGCCCTGACGTATCCGAGTCGCGTGGCGCGACTCGTGCTCGACTCCGTCGTTCCCGACGCGGGCTCCACGAGCCTCGTGCCCGACGAGCTGCACGCCGTCGGCCGCGTGCTCCGGGACGTCTGCGGCTCGAACGCCTGCGGGAACGACCTCGCCGCGATCGTGCGGTCGCGCCACGACGGCCCGGCGTTGCTCGACGCGCTCACCCTCGACAGCATCGTCGACCCCACGTACACGACGGCGTTCGACGTCCCGGACGTGCTCGCGGCCGCACGCCGCGGCGACGGCGCCGCCCTCGACGGCTTCCTCTCGACCACCCGGGGCTGGGAGGCTTCGACCCCGGCGGCGGCGCTCAGCCAGGGTCTGCACGCGAGTGCCCTCTGCGCCGACTGGCGGTTCCCCTGGGGGAGCTCGGCGGCGCCGCTTGCCGGTCGCGACGCGCGCCTGGCGCGTGCCGTCGCCGGCGTCCCGGCCGCGCGGATCTGGCCCTTCGACCGGGCGACGCTGTCGGGGAACGGCCTCGTCCGCCAGTGCCTGCCGTGGACGCCGACGCCCCCGACGCCTGCGCCGGGCGGGACGATCCGGGTCCCGACGCTGTTGCTGGCCGGCAGCCACGACCTCTCCACGCCCCTCGAATGGGCCCGACTGGAGGCGGGGCGCATCCCGGGGAGCAGGCTCGTCGTCGTGCCCGGCGCGGGCCATTCGGTGCAGTCGCGCGCCGTCTCCGACGCCGGACGCGCCGCCGTGGCGCGGTTCCTGCTCGGCTGACGCAGTCCAAACGAGTCGTTAACAGGCGCCCGCAACCCTGTCCGCGTGAAGCGGGTGGGGGTGCTCGCGGTCGCGGCCTCGCTCGCCGCGTTCGCTGTGGGGGGGTCGACGGCCGCCACGGGCGTCGGCGCGTCGGTGTACACGGGCTACGGCTTCGACACGTGCACCGCGCCGTCGCTGGACGCCCTCCAGGCCTGGCAGGCCTCGCCGTACCGCGCCGTCGGCATCTACATCGGCGGCGCCAACCGCGCCTGCGGGGACGGCAACCTCTCCGCGTCGTGGGTGACCGCGGTGACCGGCCTCGGCTGGAGCCTGATGCCGATCTACGTCGGGCTCCAGGCGCCGTGCGCGACGCAGAAGGGCCTGAAGAAGATCGCCGCTGCCCAGGCCGAGGCCCAGGGCGTCGCGGCGGCCGACGACGCCGTCCAGCGGGCCGCGTTCTTCGGCCTGCCGGCGGGCAGCCCGATCACGTTCGACATGGAGGGCTACTCAACGAAGAACGCGACCTGCTCGCAGACGGTCGAGACGTTCCTCGCCGGCTGGGTGAGCGAGCTGCACGCCCAGGGCTTCGTGCCGAGCGTCTACGGCAGCGCGGCGTCGACGATCCGCGACACGGCGACGCTCGTCCCGCCCCCGGACGCCGTCTGGATCGCCAACTGGGACGGCAAGGCGACCGTGTTCGGCGACCCCTACGTGAGCGACGCCCTCTGGCCGAACCACCAGCGCATCCGCCAGTACAAGGGCGGCCACAAGGAGACGTGGGGCGGCGCCACCCTGAACATCGACAACGACTACGTCGACGGGCCGGTCGTGGGCGCCGCGGCGACGCCGCCTCCGCCTCCGCCGACCCCGCCTGCCGGCTCCGTCGGCTCCGGCGACAACCAGGCGAGCGCCGCCTGGCCAGAGGGGGCGTTCAGCTCGGCGGCCGTCGTCACGCTGACGCCGACGACGCCCGCGACTCCGCCGCCGGGCTGGAGCAGCGCGGGCTACGCGGTGACCCTTGCGGTGAACGACGCGTCCGCCAATCCGCCGACGCCGATCGCGACCTTCGCGAAGGCGGTCGACGTGCACTTCGTTCCGCGGTCGACTTCCGGCATCCCGGTCGTCTCGACCGACGGGGGCGCCACGTGGCAACCGGTTCCCCAGCTCGGCAGCTCGACCCTCCCGTCCGGCCAGACGACCGGCTACACCGTGAACCCGGACGGCTCGATCGACGTGCAGACCCTCGTGCCGGGGATCGTCGCGCTCGTCGCCGACGCAAGCCCGCCGGGCAAGCCGGTCGTCGCCGCGCGGTTCCTGAAGGGCGCGCTGCGCCTGTCGTGGAAGCCGGTCGCCGACAACAGCGGGCGGATCGCGTCGTATCGCGTCCTCCTCGACGGCACGCCGCTCGAGTCCGTTCCCGGCACCGCGCGGCTCGCGACCACGAAGGCGTTCCATCCCGGCGGGACGACCGTCTACCGGGTCCAGGCGGTCGACGCCGCGGGCAACGCCGGGAAGCCCTCGCAGCCGGTCGTGGTCGTCCCGGCGAAGAAGCCCGCGAAGCTGCCGAGGCCTGTCCCGCGCTGGGCCTGGGCCCTCTTCGCGTTCCGGCACCAGCACTCGGGTGTCCGTCCCAAGACGCCACGGCCCTTCCCGGCCTGGTACTGGCAGTGGGAGGCCTGGCGGCTGCAGCCGTTCCGCCTCAAGTCCCGCTGAGCGCGCCTGACGCCGTCCCGCGCGCCCACGCGGGCCGAAGGGTCGTGTCCGGAAGGGAGGCTTGGACATGGATATCCATGGAGCATGTCCATGGATATCCATGTCCAACGAGCGTGGGCTGGCCGGCGTCAGGCTCGCGTCAGGGCGAGCCGGCCGCGACCCAGACGGCTGTCGCGCCCGCGGCGCCGGCGCGCCACGCGATCGTGCGCGGCGAGTGGCAGTGGATCGAGTCGCCGGGGCCGAGCTCGTGGCGCTCGTCGTCGTTCACCTCGATCTCCACGGCGCCGTCGTGGACGAAGACGAAGACGTCGTGCTCGCCGCCGACGTCGACCGGCGGCGCGGCGGACGTACCTGGCCGCAACCGGGCCCGGACGATGCGGATGCGCGCGCCCTCGGGCGAGAGCTGCGCGACCGGCGGCCTGTCGTCGATGCGGCCCTCGACGATCCGCGGGCTGACCGACGCGCGCAGGACGTCGGCGAGCGTCAGCTCGAGCGCGTGCGCGACGCGCGCCAGCACCGGCAGCGACGGGAGGCTGGCGCCCTTCTCGATCGACGAGGCGTGCCCCACCGAGATGCCGGCCGCCGCGCCGAGGTCGGCCAGCGTCAGCCCGAGCTCGCGCCGGCGGTCGCGCAGCCGGCGGCCCAGGAGATTGCCGAGATCGACGCTCGCGTCGATCGGCTCCTTCGTCGCGCTCATACGACCGCCGGGGTCAGCACCCAGAGCGCCTCGACGGGCGCGTCCGAGATCACCTCGGCGGCGTGCCCGTGCTGGGACGAGTAGTGCACCCAGTCGCCGGGGCCGAGGTCGCGGGTCTCGCTGCCGATCGTCACCCGCAGCCGTCCCGAGAGCACGAGCCCGAACTCCTCGCCGAGGTGCCGGAACGGGAGCGTGCCGCCCCCGGGCAGGTGCCGCGCGTGCACGGCCGTGAAGGCCGAGTCGCGCACCTGCTGGGCGAGGACGGCGTACTCCTCGCCGGACTGCGGCTCGAGGCGGAACGCCCGGCGCTCGGCGGCGCGGACGACGCGGGTGGTCGTCTGCCGGTCGTCGGGGAAGAACGTCGCGACGTCGACGCCGAGCTCGGCCGCGATCACCTGGAGGGCGGTCAGCGACGGGACGGCCTGTCCGTTCTCGATCTGCGAGAGGTACCCGGCCGACAGCCCGCTGTCCGCGGCGAGCGCCTCGAGGGTGAGACCCTGTGCCCGCCTCAGTGCCTGGAGCCGCTGGCCGAGGTGCCGGAAGTCGTCGTCGACCACGGTTCGCCCAGTCTAAACAGCGGCGTCCGGTCCGATTGACTTTTCAGGGACGGCTCAGTAGTTTTGCCGTCTCCGAAATCACGAGGAGGCCGTCCTGACGCACTCGATCCTGACGATCCCCGTCCGCTCCGGCGCCGAGGACGCGTTCGTCGCCGCCTTCGCGGAGCTCGACGTGCTGGGCCACGCTGCGCGGATCCCGGCCTTCCGCGGCGGGACGCTGCTGCGCCCGCAGGAGCCCGGCGAGGCGTTCGTCGTGCACGCGCGCTGGGACGGGCCCGACGGCTACCAGGACTGGCTCGACGCCCCGATCCGCGCCGAGCTGAACGACGGGCTCGCGCCCTACGTCGCGGGGACGATGAGCGGCAGGCTGTACGACGAGATCTCGCTGTGAGCGGGATCCGCGCTGCGACCGACGTCGGCGGCACCTTCACCGACCTCGTCCTGTTCTCGACCGACCCGGAGACCGGCCGGCAGGAGATCGTGACGGCGAAGGCCGACACGACGCCGCCGGACTTCGAGCGCGGCGTGCTCGACGTCATCGCCAAGGCCGGCCTCGAGGTCGAGGACGTCGCGTTCCTCGCGCACGGCACGACGGTGGTCATCAACGCGCTCACCGAGCGGAAGGGCGTCAAGACCGGCCTGATCACGACCGAGGGCTTCCGCGACTCGCTCGAGATCGCCCGTGGCAACCGCCCCGACTATTTCAACCTCCACTACGAGAAGCCGCCCCCGTTCGTCCCCCGCTACCTCCGCCGCGAGGTGCCCGGCCGCCTGACCCACGACGGGCGCGAGCGGGAGCCGCTGGACCTCCGCGGACTCCCGGCGATCGTCGATGACTTCCGCGCGGAGGGCGTCGAGGCGGTCGCGATCTGCCTCCTGCACGCCTACGCCGACCCGCGGCACGAGCAGGCCGTCCTCGAGCGGGTGCGAGAGCTGTGGCCCGAGGTCTCGGCCGTCGCGTCGCACCAGATCACGCGCGAGTGGCGCGAGTACGAGCGGACGAGCACCGCCGTCCTCTCGGCGTACGTCCAGCCCGTCGCCGAGCGCTACCTGAGCCGGCTCGCCGACGGCGTGCGCGAGCGCGGCTTCGCCGGGCAGCTCTACATCATGCAGTCGAACTGCGGCGTCGACTCCGTCGAGCAGACGAAGGAGATCCCGATCACGATGGTCGAGTCGGGGCCTGCGAGCGGCTTCTGGGGCGCCGCGGAGCTCGGGCGGCTGATCGGCGAGCCCAACGTCCTCGCGCTCGACATCGGCGGCACCACGGCGAAGTGCTCGCTCATCGAGGGCGGGCACGTGAAGATCATCTCCGACTACTGGATCGAGCGAAGCCGCCGCTCGGCCGGCTACCCGATCATGGTTCCGGTCGTCGACCTCGTCGAGATCGGCAACGGCGGCGGGAGCATCGCGTGGGTCGACGACTACGGGAAGCTGCACGTCGGCCCGCAGTCGGCGGGGGCGCAGCCCGGGCCGGCGTCGTACGGGCGCGGGGGCACCGACGCCACCACGACCGACGCCAACCTCGCCCTCGGCCGCATCAACCGCGACTACTTCTGCGGCGGCGAGGTCGTCGCCGACATGGCGGCGGTGGAGAAGGCGCTCGACGCCGTCGCGGAGCGCCTCGGCGTCGACCGGGCCGAGGCCGCACGTGGCGTGGTGCGGATCGCGAACAACAACATGGTCAACGCGCTCAAGCTGATCTCCCTCAACCGCGGCTACGACCCGCGCGACTTCACCCTCGTCGCCTTCGGCGGCGGGGGCGGGATGCACGCCGTCGCGCTCGCGGCCGAGCTCGGGATCCGGAAGGTGGTCATCCCGCGCGCCGCCGACGTCTTCTCGGCCTGGGGGATGCTCATGAGCGACCTCCGGCGCGACTCCTTCCTCACGCGCCTCGTGCCGCTGACCGGCGAGAACGCCGAGCGCGTCGACGGCGCGCTGGCCGAGCTCACCGACGCCGCGGTCGCGCAGTTCGCGCAGGAGGGGGTCGACGCCGCGCAGGTGCGCTTCATCCGCTACGGCAACCTGCGCTACGAGAACCAGGAGCACAGCGTCGAGGTCCAGCTGCCCGACGGCCCGATCGACGCGGCGGCGGTCGCCGCGATCGCCGCCGCGTTCCACGAGTCGTACGAGCGCGAATACACCTACCGGCTCGACGCGCCCGTCGAGTTCGTCGGCGCGCACCTCGTCGCGATCGCCGAGGTCGGGAAGCTCGAGCCGGAGCGTCTCCCCTCGACGGGGCGGCCGCTCGACGACGCGGTGAAGGGGCGCCGTCAGGTCGACTACGCGCTCGAGGGCATCCACGAGGCGACCGTCTACGACGGCGAGCTGCTCGAGCCGGGCGCCTCGTTCGCCGGCCCGGCGATCGTCGAGACCAAGGGCACGACGACGGTCGTCCACCCGGGCAACGACGTGCGGGTCGACGACTTCGGCAACCTGCTCATCTCGCTGGGCGGTGCGGCGTGACGACGGCCGCGACCGACCCGATCACGCTGGAGATCATCCAGAACTCGCTGCAGGCGATCAGCGACGAGATGTTCGCCGCGTTCCGCAAGACGGCGATGAGCGCGATCATCTACGAGGTGCTCGACATGGGCACCGCCATCACCGACGCCGACGGCAACCTCGCCACGTCGGGCGCCGGGATCCCCGCGTTCGTCGGCGTCCTCGACAAGGCGGTGACCCGCGTGATCGAGGAGAACGCCGGGCGCATCGGCCCCGGCGACATCTTCGCGACCAACGACCCGTTCTACGGCGGCGTCACGCACCTGAACGACGTCGTGCTCGCGATGCCGGTGTTCGCGGACGGGCGGCTGATCGCGTGGACGGCGAACATCGCACACTGGAACGACGTCGGCGGCATGGTCCCCGGCTCGATCTCGAACGACGCGACCGAGCTCTTCCAGGAGGGCCTGCGGCTGCCGGCGGTGAAGCTGGTCGAGGGCGGCGTGCCGATCGACTCGGTGATGCGGATCATGCAGGTGAACAGCCGCCTGCCCGACTTTCTCCAGGGCGACATGTGGGCGGGCATCGCGGCCGCGCGGGTCGGCGAGCGGCGCCTGCTCGACCTCGTCGAGCGCTACGGCGTCGACACGTTCGTCTCCGCGCTCGACCACTTCATGGACTACGGCGAGGAGGTCGCGCGCCGCGCGCTGCAGGAGCTCCCGAAGGGGACGTTCACGCTCGAGGAGGAGCAGGACTCGGGCGCCGTCTACAAGGTCACGGTCGAGATCACGGACGACGAGTTCGTCGTCGACCTCCGCGACAACCCCGACCAGGACAAGGGGCCGAACAACGCGTCGCGCGACGGCTCCGTCGTCGCCGCGCAGATGGTCTTCATGAACGTCACCGACGCGCACAGCGCGGCGAACGCCGGCAACTTCCGGCGGCTCAAGGTGCTGACCCGGCCGGGCTCGGTGTTCGATCCGAAGCCGCACGCGGCGTTCGCCACCTACTACGAGGTGGAGATCCGCCTCTACGACCTCGTCTGGCGCTGCCTGGCGCCGCATCTCGGCGACCGGCTGCCCGCCGGGAGCTTCGCGTCGATCTGCGGCACCTTCATCGGCGGGCCGCACCCCGACACGGGCCGGCACTTCACGATCGTCGAGCCGCAGGTCGGCGGCTGGGGCGCGTCGGCGACCCGCGACGGCAACAGCGCCATGTTCAGCGGCTTCCACGGCGACACGTTCAACTGCCCGGCGGAGGTCGCCGAGGCGCGCTACGGCCTCTACGTCGACCGGATCGCGCTGAACGACGCGCCCGGCGGCGAGGGCGAGCACCGGGGCGGGAAGGGGATCGTCGTCGAGTACCGCGTCCGCTCGAACGGCTGCTTCTTCACCTGCGCCTACACGCGCAACGTGCACAAGCCGTGGGCGCAGGCCGGCGGGCTCGAAGGCTCGCCGAACTACGCCGAGGTGATCCGGCCGGACGGCTCCTCCGAGACGTTCGCCGTGGTGACCGCGCTGCCGGTGAACGAGGGCGACGTGATCCGCATCCACACCGGCAACGGCGGCGGCTTCGGCGACCCGAAGCGGCGCTCGCCGGAGCAGGTGCTCGAGGACGTGCGCAACGGCTTCGCGTCGCCCGAACAGGCGCTCGAGGTGTACGGGCTCGATCCCGCGCTGCTGTCCGGCGTGTGAGCCCTCCGGCCGACCCGTTCACGGTCGAGATCGTCCAGAGCTCGCTCCAGGCGGTGAGCGACGAGATGTTCGCGGCGCTCCGGAAGACCGCGATGAGCGCGATCATCTACGAGGTGCTCGACGCCGGGACGGGCATCACCGACGGTGCCGGCAACCTCGCCTCGTCCGGCGCCGGGATCCCGTCGTTCGTCGGCGTGCTCGACAAGGCGGTGCGGCGGATCCTCGAGCTGAACGACGGCTCGATCGAGCCGGGCGACGTCTTCGTTACGAACGATCCGTCCTACGGCGGCGTCACGCACCTGAACGACGTCGTCCTCGCGCTGCCCGTGTTCGCGGACGGCGAGCCGGTCGCGTGGACGGCCGCGATCGCGCACTGGAACGACGTCGGCGGGATGGCGCCCGGCTCGATCTCGACCGCGGCGACCGAGATCTTCCAGGAGGGCCTGCGCCTCCCCGCCGTCAAGCTGCTCGCGCGCGGCGAGCCGATCGAGTCCGTGCTGCGGCTCCTGGAGGCGAACAGCCGGCTGCCGGAGTTCCTGCGCGGCGACCTGTGGGCGGGCGTTGCGGCCGTCCGGCTCGGGGAGCGGCGCGTGCTCGAGCTGGTGGAGCGCTACGGCCGCGAGACGTTCGCCGCGGCGCTCGAGCAGCACTTCGACCACGGCGAGGAGGTCGCGCTCGCGGCTCTCGCAGCGCTGCCCCATGGGACGTTCGAGCTTGAGGAGGAGCAGGACTCGGGCGCGGTCTACCGCGTGCGGGTCGAGGTCTCCCACGACGCGTTCGTCGTCGACCTGCGCGACAACCCCGACCAGGACGCCGGGCCGCTGAACGTGTCGCGCGACGGGGCGACGATCGCCGCCCAGATGGTGCTGATGAACCTCGTCGATGCGGGTGGGGCGGCGAACGCCGGCCACTTCAGGCGGCTGCGGGTGCTCACCCGGCCGGGCTCGGTCTTCGACCCGCGCGAGCCCGCCGCGTGCGGCGTCTACTACGAGGTGCGGGTCCGCCTCTACGACCTGATCTGGCGGTGCCTCGCGCCGCACGTCGGCGGCCGCCTGCCGGCGGGCGGGTTCATGTCGATCTGCGGGACGTTCATCGGCGGCCGCCACCCCGACACCGGCCGCCACTTCACGATCGTCGAGCCGGAGGTCGGCGGCTGGGGGGCGTCGGCGGAGCGCGACGGCAACAGCGCGCAGTTCAGCGGCCTGCACGGCGACACGTTCAACTGCCCGGCCGAGGTGGCCGAGGCGCGGTACGGCCTCTACGTCGACCGGCTCGCGCTCGACGACCGCCCGGGCGGCGAAGGCGAGCGCCGCGGCGGGAAGGGGATCCTGCTCGACTACCGCGTCCGCGCCGACGGCTGCTTCCTGACGTGTGCGTACACGCGCCACATCCACCCGCCGTGGCCGCTCGAGGGAGGCAACCCGGGCGCACCGAACGCCGTCGAGGTGATCCGTGCCGACGGCTCGTCGACCGGGCCGTTCGCCGTCGTCACCGGCCTCGAGGTGAACGAGGGCGACGTGATCCGCATCCGCACGGGCAGCGGCGGCGGCTGGGGCGACCCGAGACGCCGTCCGCCCGAGCGCGTCGAGGACGACCTGCGAAACGGCTACGTCAGCCCCGAACGCGCGGCCGAGGTGTACGGCGCGTGAGCCGGCGCGAATCGCGTTCCGAAGGCGTCGGTGCTTCGACGCTGTTCGGCCCGTCCCCGGCGGCTCCCTCAGACGACGTTGTGCTCGGGGCGGAGCTCGGCCGTCGCGAACCGTTCGACGGCGAGCGGGCCGACGTCGACGAAGGGCTCGCGGCCGCGGACGAGGTCGGCGACGATCTCGCCGACCGCGGGGCCCTGCAGGAAGCCGTGGCCCGAGAAGCCGGTGGCGTAGAGGAAGCGCGTCACCTCGGGCGACTCGCCGATCAGCGCGTTGTGGTCGGGGCTCGCCTCGTAGTAGCCGGCCCAGCCGCCCGCGATGCCCGCGTCGGCGAGCGCGGGGCAGCGGCGCTCGGCCACCTCGAGCACCTTCTCGAGCCACTCGGGATCGCGCGGCGTGTCGAACCCCGGCGGCTGCGCGGGGTCGGCCATCCCGAAGAGCAGGCCCTGACCCTCGCCGTGGAAGTAGAAGCTCGTCGAGAAGTCGATCGTCATCGGCGGCCGCTCCACACCCGGCATCGGCCCCGTGAAGCCGACCTCGCGCAGGTACGGCTCCACCGGCAGGTCGATGCCGACCATCCGCGCGACCTCGCGCGACCAGACGCCGGCGGTGCATACGACCGTCGAGGTCTCGATGCGTCCGCGGGTCGTCTCGACGGCCCGGATCTCGCCGTCGTCCACCTCGATCCCCGTCACCGCGCAGCCGGTGACGATCTCGGCGCCGTGCGCGCGGGCGGCCGATCCGTAGCCCTGCACGACCGCCTCCGGGCTCGCGTGCCCGTCGATGGGGCAGAACGTCGCGGCCAGGACGCCGTCCAGCGACGCGAGCGGCGACAGCCGCTTCGCCTCCGCCGGGTCGATCAGCCGGCTCGGCACGCCGTGCTCGTTCTGCAGCGCCACGCTCCGCTCGAACACCCGCACGTCCTCCGCGCGGTCGAGCAGGAAGAGGTAGCCGACCTTGTGCAGGTCGATCTCGGCGCCCGGCCGCTCCCGGAAGCGGTCGAACGCCTCGAGGCTCCGCAGCGCGATCGCGATGTTCAGCTCGTCGGAGAACTGCGCGCGCACGCCGCCCGCCGCCCGCGACGTCGAGCCGGACGCGAGCGCGTCGCGCTCCACCAGCACCACGTCCGGCACGCCCGCCTCGGCGAGGTGGAAGGCGGTGCTGGCGCCCATCACGCCGCCGCCGACGATCACCACCGTGGCGCGCTCGGGGAACGCCACCGCTAGCCGTCCTTCAGCGGCCCGCGCGCCCAGATCGACACGGTGCGCGCCTTGCCGGCCGCGCGCCACGAGGCCGCATGCGCCTCGTCGGCGTCGAGGGAGTCGCCCGCATTGAGGACGGTCGTCGTCTCGTCGACGTGCACCTCGAGCGCGCCGTCGAGGACGTAGACGAAGAGCTCGGAGCCCTCGGGCGGGATCGGCGAGTCGCCGGTCTCGCCGTCCGTGCACACGAGCGCCGCGATCCGCAGCTGGAGGTCGTCGTGCGAGAGCGGATGCCGCGCCGGCGAGCTCTCGTCGACCCGCTCGACGCGGATCGCGCTGCCGCCGCCGACGTCGCGGAGCACCTCGTTGAGCGTGAGCCCGAGCGCGGCGGCCACCCGCGCGAGGATCGGCAGCGACGGGAGGTTGGCGCCGGTCTCGATCGACGACAGGTGCGACACCGACACCTCCGCCGCCTTCGCCGTCTGCGTCAGCGTCTGGCCGAGCGACGTGCGCCGGGCGCGGATCCGGCCGCCCACCCGCTGCGCGAGGTGGGGCGGGGCGCTCGTCAGATCATCGCCGGCAGCACGAGCCACAGGATCTCCGCGGG
>DASZWI010000217.1:0-2686 GCA_035546715.1 Gaiellaceae bacterium
TCGTCGAGCGAGAGCTCGGCGGCGAGGGCGCGCACCTCGGCGTAGGAACACGTTGCGATCTCCCAGGTGCCGCTCGCCATGAGGACGACGAGGGTACGGAGGCCGTCGGACGGCAGCGGGCCGAAGCCCCTGCAAATAGCGTGAAACGAACCGGGTGCGCTACTCGCGCGGCAGCTCGACGCCCAGGTACGTCAGCAGCACCACGACGCCGACAAGGCCGACGAGACCGGCGTAGATCCAGCGGGGGTGTCCCGACTCGCGGACCGACTGCATGAACGCGCGCGCGAGCAGGATGCAGACGGCGAGCACGAGGCCGGCGCCGACGACGATCGCCGGCGCGAGGAGCACCCAGCGCTCCCACCGTGGTTCAGACGCGAGAACGTCCACTACCATGGGATGGTGCCTGAAGCGCTCCCGGCACCCGACGCGAACTACACCTCGGGGAACGACTACGTCGTCGAGTTCCTGGGCTACCGCTTCTCGTTCAACGCGGTCGACTTCGAGGGGCGGGTCGTGGCGGCGACCGTCAAGCTCGGCGTGATCGACGGGCCCGAGCTCGACGAGGAGGAGACCGAGGACCTCGTGTCGCTCGCCGCGCAGGGCATGATCGAGGAGCCGCGGTCGAGGCTCGGGCGCTACATCGTCCGCAACTGGGAGCGCGTGTCGCTCGTCGACGGCGAGTCGCTCGTCTACTGGCTGCGCAAGCTCATCTTCCGCGGCGCCTGGCTCGACCACCAGGTCAAGCGCGGCGCGCTGGAGGTCGTCTGGGACGACGAGGACGCCGAGTTCGCCTACCAGCATCCCGGCGGCGGCCGCCCGCTGCTCGAGCTCGCGCCGGTGCCGTCGTGGCACGAGCTTCAGTACCGCCCGCAGTAGCCGCGGCCGCGGGCGCCGCGTATCTCGCGGCCCTGCTGGCGGCCGACCACGTCGCCTCGCGCGGTCAGCAATGGGCGCTCGGCGCGCTCACGTGGGTCGTGCTCGGCGCGGTGCTGGCACGGCAGCCGCTCGCGGTGCGCGTCCAGACGCTCGGAGTCGTCGCCTTCGCGACGGTCGGCGAGGTGACGGGATCGCTGATCTGGGGCGTCTACCACTACCGCCTGCACAACCTGCCGCTGTTCGTCCCGCCTGCCCACGGGCTCGTCTACCTCACGGGTCTCGCGCTGGCGACCGCCCTCCGCCCGCGCGTGCGTGGGCTCGTCGTCGCGGCGGCCGCGATCGCCGCCGGCTGGGGGTTGCTCGGGCTGACGCTCCTGCCGCGGCGGGACGTCGCGGGCGCGGTCGGCGTGCCGCTGCTCCTCGTCTTCCTCTGGCGCGGACGCAATCGTGCCGTGTACGCCGGCGTGTTCCTGGTCGTCGCGGCGCTCGAGCTCTACGGGACGTCGATCGGGACGTGGCACTGGGCGCGCCACCTTCCCGGCACCGGCATCTCGGACGGGAATCCGCCGTCGGGCGTGGCGAGCGGCTACGTCTGGTTCGACGTGATGGGCCTGCTCGTCGCCCCGTACCTCGCCGGCGCGTACGACGCCGTGCGGCGGCGCCCGGGCAGGACGTCGAGGACGCTCGCGCAGGTCGGCGTCCTCTCCTCCGAGAAGTGACCGCACGCGGCCGTCGCGGTGACGCGCGGGTCGGCGGCCGGCGGTGCGCGCCGATGACTTCCGCGCGTCCGGGGAGTCTATGCCGAAGCACGATCTCCCCCGTCCCGAGCGAAGGAGCGCCGTGAAGTACCTCCTGACGTCCGCCGGCATCAAGAACCGGTCCATCGAAGCTGCGCTGGTCGAGCTGCTCGGCAAGCCGATCGCCGACGCCGACGCGCTCTGCATCCCGACGGCGTCGTACGGCCACGCCCCGCGCGGCTTCGGCGGCGCCTATCGGTTCGTCACCGGCACTGCCACGACCCCGATGTGCGAGCTGGGCTGGAAGTCCGTCGGCGTCCTCGAGCTCACGGCGCTGCCGACGCTCGAGCGCGAGCTCTGGCTGCCGCTGCTCGAGCAGACCGACGTCCTGCTCGCGGGCGGCGGGGACTCCCTCTACCTGGCCCACCACATGCAGGCGTCGGGGCTGGCCGACCTGCTGCCGTCGCTGAAGGCGGCCTGGGTCGGGCTGAGCGCCGGCAGCATGGTGATGACGCCCCGGATCGGCGAGGACTTCAAGGTCTGGAACCCGCCCGGCGGCGGCGACCGCGCCCTGGGCGTCGTCGACTTCTCGATCTTCCCGCACGTGGATCACCCGATGCTCCCGGAGAACACGATGGCGGCAGCGGAGCGATGGGCCGCCGGCCTGGGGAATCCGGCGTACGCGATCGACGACGACACGGCCATCACGGTGGTCGACCGCGCCGTCGAGGTCGTGTCCGAGGGGAGCTGGAAGAAGCTCGCCTGACGCGCCGGCGCCGGCTCAGAAGAGGCTCGAGGCGCCCTGCTTCGGCGCCCCGAGGTGCGTGCGACCCAGGTCGGTGACCATCCGGCCGCGCGGCGTGCGCTGCAGGAAGCCGAGCTGGAGCAGGTACGGCTCGTAGACGTCCTCGATCGTCTCGGGCTCCTCGCCAAGCGCGACCGCGAGGGTGGAGACGCCGACCGGCCCACCGCCGAACTTCTCGACCACGCAGCGGAGCAGCTCGCGGTCGAACCGCTCGAGGCCGGCGTCGTCGACCTCGAGAAGCGCGAGCGCCTCCTCCGCCACCGGCGTC
>DASZWI010000218.1:0-6881 GCA_035546715.1 Gaiellaceae bacterium
GCACGCCGGCTGCATCGGCATGTCGCTCGCCGGCGAGCTGACCGGCGCCGGCACGCCGCCCGAGCGCGTGGTCGTCGACTGCACGATCGTCATGGACGAGGTGGAGGGCGAGGGCCACCAGATCGTCGCGTCCCAGGTCACGATGAGGGTCCAGGCCGGCAGCCTCGACGCGGACGCCCTGGCGGGCGCCGTCGAGCGCGCCGACGCGGGCTGCCCGTTCTCGGCCCTCCTCCGCAAGGCCGGCGCCGAGGTCACGGTCGACGCGGCGTTCGCGTGACCCGAGCCCCTGCGTCCCTGGTACAGCGCACGGAGCCGAGCGATGCTTCGCGACGGCATCGAGCGCTGTACCAGGGACGTGAGTCTCGTCCCTAGGACGCGTTGGCCCTCCTGCTCGTCAAGCTGCTGCTGACGCCGGCGATCGTCGTCTCGACGACGCTCGCGGGACGGCGGCTCGGGCCCGCGGTCAGCGGGTGGCTCGTCGCGCTGCCCCTCGTGTCGGGGCCGCTCACCTACTTCTTCGCGCTCGAGCACGGGCAGCGGTTCGCGGCGCACGCGAGCGTCGGGTCGCTCTCCGGCACGCTCGGGGAGGTCGGCTTCTGCGTCGGCTGGGCGCGCACGGCGCGCAGCGGGGCGTGGTGGCGTCCGCTCGTCGCCGCGTCGGCGTCGTTCGCCGCGGTCGGCCTCGTCGTCGAGGCGCTGCCGCTCGACGAGCGCCTCCCGTCGCCGCTGCTGCCGCTCGCGCTCGCCTGCCTGGCCGGTCTCCTCGTGGGGCTGCGGGTCGTGCCGCGGCTCGCGCCGGCGGCGTCGGACGCCGTGCCGGTCCCGCGCTGGGACCTGCCCGCCCGCACCGTCGTCGCCACGGGGATCCTGCTCGCGCTGACGACGCTGGCCGAGGTGCTCGGCGCACGCCTGTCGGGCCTGCTCGCGGTCTACCCGCTCTACACGGTCGTCCTCGCGTCGTTCGCGCAGCGCCACGAGGGACCGGCCGCCGCGATGCGCCTGCTCCGCGGCCTGCTGCTCGGGCTGTTCGCGTTCCTCGCCTTCTACGCGGTGCTCGCCGGCCTCCTCACGCGCGTCGGGACGGGCGTCGCGTTCGCCGTCGCCGCCGTCGTCTGCCTCACGGTCCACGGCGCGTCGCTCTGGCCGCTCCACCGCGAGCGCAGCCGCCGCGTCGCCCCGGCGCCGGCGTGAGCGACTTCGTCGCCGGGCTCCTCGCGCACGCCGAGCCGGAGATCCGGAAGCAGCTCGGGCACCCCTTCGTGCGCGGGCTCGCCGACGGCACGCTGAGCGAGGAGCGGTTCGCGTTCTTCCTCGCCCAGGACTTCGCGTTCCTCGCCGACTACGGCCGGGCGCTGCGCCGCGCGGCCGAGCTGGCGCCGCAGCCGGACTGGCGCCGGCGGCTGACGGAGATCGCCGCCGGGGCCGCGGCGGACGAGCTGGAGCTGCACCGCGGCTGGGCTGCGGAGCACGGCCTCGACCTCGCCGCGGTCGAGCCGTCGGCGACCACGCGCGCGTACGGCGGCTTCCTCACCGAGCCGCATCCCTTCCCCGTGCTGGTCGCCGCGCTCCTGCCGTGCTTCTGGGGCTACGCCGAGCTCGGCCGCCGCCTCGCCGCCGCGCCCACCGCGCCGCGCTACGCGCGCTGGCTCGCGACCTACGCCGACCCGGCGTTCGCCGAGGCGGCGCGCTGGTTCGTCGAGCTGGCCGCGGCCTGCGCCGAGCCGGACGCCCGGCCCGCCATGCGCGCGGCGTTCGCCCGCAGCCTCGCGTTCGAGGCTGCGTTCTGGGACGCCGCGTGGGAGCTACGATCCTCCTGACACCGGGGAGTCCCGCAGAGACGGGGCTGAGAGAGCGCTTCCTCGCGCGATACCCGTGAACCTGATCCGGGTCATGCCGGCGAAGGGAGGTGCAGGACCTGATCGAGACGAGCGTCGAGACGGCGACCGCGGTCGAGCTGGCCGGCGTGAGCAAGCGCTACGGCGACGTGCTCGCGCTCGACCGGGCCGACCTGACCGTGCGCCGCGGCGAGCGCGTCGCGCTCCTCGGGCCGAGCGGCTGCGGCAAGTCGACCCTGCTCGCGCTCATCGCCGGCCTCGAGGAGCCGGACGGCGGCGCGCTCGCGGTCGGCGGCGCGACGGACGCCCGCGAGCGCCTGGCGCAGTGCGCCTTGATGCCGCAGCGCGACCTGCTGCTGCCCTGGCGGAGCGCGCTCGACAACGCCTGCCTCGCGCTCGAGAACCAGGGCCTGTCGCGGGCCGAGGCGCGCCGCCGGGCGCAACCGCTCTTCGCCGAGCTGGGGCTCGCCGAGTTCGAGCGGGCCCGGCCGTCCGAGCTCTCGGGCGGGATGCGGCAGCGGGTCGCCTTCCTGCGCACGCTGCTCGCGGGCAAGGACGTGCTGCTGCTTGACGAGCCGTTCGGCGCCCTCGACTCGCTGACCCGCGCCGCCCTCCAGGGCTGGCTGCGCGACGCGCTCGACCGCGAGCGGCGGACGGTGCTGCTCGTCACCCACGACGTCGAGGAGGCGCTGCTGCTCGCCGATCGCGTCGCGGTCCTGTCGCCGCGGCCGGGCCGCGTCCTCGCCGAGGTCGCCGTCGACCTGCCGCCCGGCACCCGCCGCGAGCTCGTCGTCTCGGCGCCGTTCCTCGAGCTGCGCGAGCAGATCCTGGAGGCGCTCGAATGAGGTGGGCGAGCCATGTCCGGCGCGCCGCGCCCACGCTGGTCCTGCTCGCGGCGGTGGTCGGCCTGTGGGAGGTCGTCGTCCAGGCGGCCAACACGCCCGCCTGGCTCTGGCCGTCGCCGGCCGCAGTCGCCCGGTCGCTCGCCGACGACGACGGCCTGCTGGCGCGCAACGCCTGGGTGACGGCGCGCGAGATGCTGCTCGGCTTCGCCCTCGCCGCGGCGGTGGGGATGCTGCTCGCCGCGCTGCTCCACTTCTCCGCCGCGGTGCGCCGCGCCGTCTACCCGATCCTCGTGGCGTCGCAGACCGTGCCGGTCGTCGTCCTGGCGCCGATCCTCGTCGTCGCGTTCGGGTACGGCCTGCTGCCGAAGCTCGCCATCGTCGCGCTCGTCTGCTTCTTCCCCGTCGTCGTCGGGATGAGCGACGGCCTGCGCTCCGCCGACCGGCAGTACCGCCGGCTGATGCTCACCCTCGACGCGGGCGCGCTCGACCTCTTCCGGCGGGTCGAGCTGCCCGCGTCGCTCCCGGCGCTCTTCTCCGGCCTGCGCATCGCCGCCGCCTACGCGGCGATCGGCGCCGTCTTCGGCGAGTGGGCGGGCTCGGGCTCCGGCCTCGGCTACGTGATGCAGCAGGCGGCGCCCGCGCTCGCGACGCCCCGCATCTTCGCGTCGGTCGTCCTGCTGACGGCGATGGCGCTGGCGCTGTTCGGCGCCGTCACGCTCGTCGAGCGCCTCGCCGTCCCGTGGAGCCGCGATGCGGCGGCGTAGGCTCCTGCTCCTGCTGCCGGTGCTGCTGGCGACGGCGTGCGGCGGGGGCGGCCACGGGCCGCACCGGGTGTCGCTGACCCTCGACTGGACGCCGAACCCCGACCACGTGGCGCTGTTCGAGGCCCAGCAGCGCGGCTACTTCGCCGACGCCGGCGTCCAGGTGGCGATCCACGCCCCCGCCGACGCGACGACGCCGCTGAAGCTGCTCGCCGCCGGCCGCACCGACCTGGCGATCTCGTACGAGCCGGAGGTCTTCTTCGCGGCGGCGCAGGGCCTGCCGGTGCAGGCCGTCGCGGCCGTGATCCCGGAGCCGCTCGACTCGCTCATCTCGACGCGGCCGCTGCCCACGCTGCGCGGCGCCACGATCGGGATCACCGGCCTGCCGAGCGACGAGGCGTTCCTCGCCACGATGCTCGACCGCCAGCACGTGCCGGCGAGCGCCGTGCGGATCGTCCACGTCGGCTACAACCTCGTGCCCTCGATCCTCTCCGGCAAGGTCGACGCGATCGTCGGCGGGTACCGAAACGTGGAGGGCATCCAGCTCGCACAGCGGGGCGCGCACCCGACGATCGTCCCGGTCGACCGGGCCGGCGTGCCGACCTACGACGAGCTGGTGCTCGTCGCGAGCCGGACGCGCCTCGCGAAGAGCGCGGACTACCGCAGCGACGTGCGCGCGGTCGTGCGCGCGCTCGCCCGCGGCGACGCCGCCGCCCGTGCCCCCGCGTCCGCGCTGGCCGCGGTCCGCAAGGCGACCGCCTCGCCGCTCTCGTTCCTGCGCCGCAGCGTTCCGGCGACGACGGCGGCGCTCGGCGACGCGCCGTGCCTGACGGTGGCCTCCTGGCAGCGCTTCTCGAGCTGGATGACCGCCCGCGGGCTCCTGAAGCGGAAGGTCGCCGCGCGCGAGGCCGTGACGACGGCCTACCTGCCGCCGAGCTGCGGCTGAGCCGCGCACCGCGCGTGCCCGGCGCCTTGTGTCGAGTCGACACAAGGTCTGGGGTGCGCGGGCCGCTGGCGGTGGCCGGCGTCGGCGTGGCCCGCGACGGCGAGGCCCGAGGCGAGGGCGAGCCCGAGCACGCAGGCGCCGATGCGCCGGCGGGCGCGCGCGGCCTCGCCGGCGCAGCGCGACTGCCAGGCCGCCGCCACGGCGCCCGGCGACCCGAGCCGCTGCACGGCCTCCGCCTCGGACGACCCCGCCGCGACCGCGTCGGCGACGTGCGCGCGCAGCTCGTCGAGCAGCCGGCGCCGCTCGCGGCGCGGGCCGCCGAGCAGCGCCTCGACCTCGCCCAGGTAGCGCTCGCCGGCGCCGCTCATGCCGGTCGATGCTCGAGCACGGCCGACACGCCGCTGACCACGCGCTCCCACTCGCGGCGGCGTCCGAGCAGCGCCTGCTCTCCGCTCCGGCTCAGCTCGTAGACGCGGCGCCGCCGGCCGTCCTGCTCGACCCAGGAGCTGCGCAGCAGCCCCTCGTCCTCGAGCCGGCGGAGGGCCGGGTAGATGGTCCCCTCCGCGTAGTCGAACTGCCCGTTGCTCGCGAGCCGCACGTGCTCGATGATGGCGTACCCGTGCATCGGCCGCCCGCGCAAGGCGGCCAGGAGGAGCAGCTCGAGGTGCCCGGAGAAGGCGTCCCGTGGCATACCTCGACATTCTATGGCATAGATCATCTATGCTCGCAACCGGATGAGGTGGCTGACGAACCGGCTCCCCCGCCCGTGGGCGATCGCCGTCGACTGGGTCGTGACGATCGCGGGCGCGATCGTCCTCGTGGTGGCGATCGAGCACTGGATCGTCGGCCCGTACCGGATCCCGTCCGCCTCGATGGAGCCGACGCTGAACTGCGCCCACCCCGACGCGGGCTGCGAGGCGCGCTTCGCCGACCGGATCCTCGCGTGCAAGCTCTGCTACGACATCTCGAGCCCGAAGCGCGGCCAGATCGTCGTGTTCCACACCACGCCCCGCACCGCGACCGTGTGCGGCGTGGGCGGCACCTACGTCAAGCGGCTGATCGGCCTGCCGGGCGACACCGTCCGCGAGGACGACCACGGCTTCATCTGGGTGGACGGCAAGCGCCTGGACGAGCCGTACATCCAGGCGTCGAGACGCAAGCAGGACGTGAGCGCCAACCCGAGCTACCTCGGGCACGTCTGGCACGTCCCGAAGGGGCAGTACTTCTTCCTCGGCGACAACCGCGGCGACTCCTGCGACTCGCGCGCCTGGGGCACCGTCCCCCGGCACAACCTGATCGGCCGGGCGATCGCGACCTACTGGCCGCCGAACCGCATCACGATCCGCTAGGCGCCGCGGCGGCGCGGCGGTTCCGTGTTGCAGGCACCCGAGCGCCGGGTGTAAGGTGAGCTTGACATGAGCGCCGCACACGTCGAGAACGCCAGGCCGCTGGTCGTCCGCGGCCTCTCGCCGGCGGACATCCGCCGCCAGGCGGCGACACGGTGCACTCCCGGCTGCCAGCTGATCGAGCAGTGCGTGACGCCCTGCCTCGTCACCCCCGGCGGGCGCGTGCGGCTCTACGAGGGCCGCTTCCTCGTCGCGGAGTGAGCGCCGCGAGCTCGTGCTCGCGTAGCCCGGCGACGAGCTGACGGACGGCCCGGTCGCCGAGCCCTCCGCACCGATGAGTTTCGACCTCCCACCGGGTCGATCTGGCAGCGAGTCCGATCGGAGGTATGGGAGTGCGCAAGATCGTGGTGTACGAGCTGCTGTCGCTCGACGGGGTGGCCGAACGGCCGGATGGCTTCTTCACCGACTGGGACGAGGCGATGGCCGCCAACCTCGCCAGGGTGATCGCGACACAGGACGCGGTCGTGCTCGGCCGCCGCAGCTACGCGGAGTGGGCCGAGTTCTGGCCCGAGAGCGACATCCAGCCGTTCGCGACCTTCATCAACGGCGTCGCCAAGCACGTCGCGACCTCGACGCCGCTCGACCGGGAGTGGGCCGGCGCGACGGTGCTCGACGGCGAACTGGTCGGGAGCGTTCGCGCTCTCCAGCAGCAGCCCGGAGGCGACATCGGCGTGCACGCGAGCATCTCGGTGGCGCAGACGCTGCTCGCCGCGGGCGCTGTCGACGAGCTGAAGCTCGTGGTGGCGCCGACGGTCGTCGGCGCCGGGCGACGGCTCCTCGACGGGTTGCCGCCGATCCGGCTCGAATCGATCCGCAGCGAAACGTCGCCGGCGGGCTACCTGCTCCTCGACTATCGCGTCGTTCGCTAAGCGGCGCGGACGAACAGGCCGGCGGCGGCCTTCTCGCCGATCGCCTTCGGCGCACCGTCGACGCGCACCTGCAGCTGGCCGGCGGCCGGCTCGGTCGCCTCGACCGACACCTTCGCACCGGGCACGAGGCCCTGGTCGTAGAACCAGTGCAGGAGCTCGCCGTCGTGCTCCGCGAGGCGGACGATCGTCGCGCTCGTCCCCGGGGCGAGTGCCGCGAGC
>DASZWI010000219.1:0-4494 GCA_035546715.1 Gaiellaceae bacterium
ACAAGGGCACGTTCCGTGTCCCCGAAGCGCCGCGCGAGGGCGCGACCGCGCTCGAGATCGACGAGCGCACGCTCGAGGACCTGCTCGACGGCATCGACATCGAGCCGGCCTCGGAGCCGCGACGTCGCCGCGTGCACTGACGCGATCATTTTCTGCACATTCGTGCACGCCCGGCGTCGACAGCGTCGCGCGTCGTCGTTATGCATGCGTGCGTGCACGACGAGACGATGCCCGCGTCCGCAGACGATCTGCGGGCGCGCGTCGCGGAGCTCGAGGCCGCGCTCAAGTCTGCCGCCGCCCGTGAGGCCGCCGCGCAGAGCCGCGCCGAGGCGCTCCAGTTCACGCACGACAAGCTGCGCGACGCCTACGCGCAGCTGAAGCTCGAGATCGAGCTGCTGCGTCGGAGGATCTTCGCGGCGTCCGCGGAGCGCGTCGATACCGGCCAGCTTCGACTCGAGTTTGAGGCGAAGATGAAGCAGCTCGACGCCCTCGCGCCGCGGGCAGCCGACGACGCGGTTGCCGCGAAGGACGCGGACGAGACGACCGGCGGGCAGCCAGCCGGTGACGAGCGCGAGCCCGCGCGGCCTCCGCGCAAGAAGCCCTCGGGCCGCCGGAATCTCGCGGACGTCGACCTGCCGGAAGAGCGCATCGAAATCCTCGACCCGGAGCAAGAAGGGCAGAGCGAGCGCATCGGCTTCGAGGAGTCGTACAAGATCGGCCGGCGAAAGGCGGGCTTGGTGAAATACGTCGTCGCACGCGCGAAGTACCGCGTGCACGTCGACGACGCCGCGCCCGGTGAGTCCGCGACCTCCGTGGTCACGGCGCCGATGCCCCCGTCGACGTTCACCCGCTGCCTCGCGGCGCCGTGCCTCATCGCGAAGATCGCGACCGACAAGTTCGCCGACGGCCTCCCGCTCTATCGGCAAGAGGAGCGCTTCGCGCGCGAGGGTCTGCACCTCGACCGCGGCACGATGGCGCGCTGGCTCGAAGAGCTCGGTCAGGTGCTCGGAGCAATCGTGCTCGCGATGCGGCACGAGGCCCTGACGACGGCCTTCTGCATCGCGACCGACGCGACCGGCATCTCGGTCCAGCCCGAGCGCAGCGCGACGAAGGGGCGGCGCCCGTGCGACCGCGGGCACTTCTTCGTGATGCTCGCCGACCGCGATCACGTGCTCTACGAGTACACGCGTCGCGAGACCAGCGCGGCCGTCGCAGCCATGTTCAAGGGCTTCTCGGGGTACGTGCAGGCGGACGCCAAGTCGGTCTACGACGTCCTGTTCAACGCGCCGGCGAATCCGGGACTCGGCCGCGACGACGACGACAAGCGTGCCGAGGTCGGCTGCTGGGCGCACGCGCGCCGCAAGTTCTACGAAGCCGCCATCGCGAAGGACAAGCGCGCTCGAGAGGCGCTGTTCCGAATTCAGCGCATCTTCGCCCTCGAGGAGGAATGGTCCGGCGTTCCTCCGTCCCAGCGGACCGAGCTTCGGAAGAAGCTCGCAGCGCCCGAAGTCGACGCCTTCCTCGACTGGGCCGCGGCCGAGTACCGCCTCGTCGAAGGCATTCGCGGGCTGCTTCGCACCGCCTTCGGCTACGTCGTGCGCCAGCGCGCCGCGCTCCGCCGCTACCTCGACGACGGGCGCCTGCGCATCGACAACAACGCGAGCGAGCGCGCGCTGCGCGGCATCGCCGTCGGTCGCAAGGCCTGGCTGTTCGTCGGCAGCGACATCCACGCCGACGCGACCGCGAACCTCTTCTCGCTCATCGCCTCCTGCCGCCTGCACGGGCTCGACCCCGAGGCCTACCTGCGCGACGTCATTCGCGTCTTCATCCACTGGCCGCGGACGCGCTACCTCGAGCTCGCGCCGCGGTACTGGGCCGCGACCCGCGCTCGGCTCGACGAAGCCGAGCTCAAGCTGCCCCTCGGCAACCTGACGGTCCCGCCGCCGCCCGAAGAGCAGGGCTCGCCGCGCTGACTTCGCTGCTGCCGTCACGTCGAGCAGGATGCGTCTTCGCGTCGGCCCGCACCAGAACGGGGCTCGTGCAGCGGATACGAGGACGGGTCCGACGACGACGAGCCTTCAATGGATGACGCCGTGGTCGACGACGTGTCCGAGCCGGTAACGCCCGCGCCCACCGAGGATCTCGTGGTCGTCGCTTCGTACCCGGAGGCCACTTCGACGCCAGGCTCGGCCGGTCCGAGGACCTCGCCCTCCACGTCGTCGTCGCCGCCGAGTCCGACGCCGATCGTGATCGTCGTCTTCGTCCTCGCGTCGTCGGCCGCTACGAGCGCCGCGCTCCCTGACGTCGCCCCCGTTCCGCGATGTTCAGCTTTCGAAACGCCTTGCGTCGTCGGGATCGAGCCAACGGATCCACGCGAGAGCCGTGCGATCGAGAGGACGCCAAGGAACGCGGCTTCTGGAACAGGGCGAGGTACCAAGCGAGGGATGGTTGGAACCGGTCGGGCCCATAGGATGCCCTGATGGGAGCCTGAGCTCGCAGCAGCGGCGGGGAGGAGTCAACCCTGAGCATGACAGGCACCCACCTCGGTGCGACATCGGTCTCTTCGCCGCTGAACCGCGCGGTTGTGCCGCGCGCCGCCGTCGTGATACGCGCGGCGACCCGTCGTGCGGTCGTTGATCTCATCCGTCTCGCCCGCCGCATGCACGCCGCGAGCGCCTATTCAGGGTTGCCCTTCGACGAAGCCAAGGTCGGTGCCGCCATGCAGACCGCCTTCTCACGCCCGCAGGACCACTTCGCCGCGATGGCCGAGATCGGCGGCGAGCTCGTGGGCTACCTCGGCGGCGCGCTCGGTACCTACCCGTTCTGCGACGAGATCCTCGCGCACGACCTCGGCTTCTACGTCGCCCCGGAGCACCGGCGCTCCTCGGCGGCCGCCCGGCTCGCCCGCGCCTTCGTCGCCTGGGCAAGACACAAGGGCGCGCGCGAAGTCCAGCTCGCCGTCTCGAGCGGCGTCGACGTCGAGCGCATCGGCGCCTTCTACGAACGCCTCGGCCTGAACAAGGTCGGCGGCATCTACCGCGCTTCCCTCCGCTGACCGAAGGAGCTCCGCATGCGGCACATCGCCCAACTGTTCTTCGACGAATTCATCCCGCCCTCGACCGTGACGACGACGAGCACGCAGTACGACGCGGTCTTGAGCGCGTACGATCAGATCGCCCTCCATTTCATCGTCGACGACGTGACTGGAACCGGCCGGCTCGACGGGTTCCTTGACCATTCCGGCGACTCGAAGAACTGGCTCCAGCGCAACAGCGTCGCGCTCGGATCGACGCCGCCGACCACGCTGGGCGACGTCTCGGTGGCGCTGTCTGCGGGCGGCGTCTATCAGCTCTTCTGGGCCGACTCGTGTCTCGGATCGACCCACCAGATGATCTACACGGGAACGGCCAGCCCGAAGAACACGACGGGCACGCTGATGCTCCCGTTCGCGCGCATTCGCCTCGTGACGCAGGCGGGCGCCGGATGCCACGTCAAGGTCTTCGGCACCTGCCGGGGAGCGAGGTGATCGCCATGGGAATCCTTGCCACGCTCAAGCAGACGCTGGCCACGTACGTCATGCCGTGGGGCGAGTTCAACCTCACGCCCGGTACCATCGCCGACGGCGACCAGGCGCCCCTCCAGGTCGACCCGAACGGGAACCTGCGCACGGCCGAGCAGTTCGCGCCCGCCGCGGAGAACAACGCCGCGGGCGTGATGTACACGCTCGACAAGGCGGTCCCGACGGGCGACGGCGGGTGGACCTACTCGAACAGCACGAGCGCCGGCGTCGGGACGGGCGGCGTCTCGATCAAGGGGAGTTCGGGCCGCGTCCGCCGGATCCTCGCGGTCAACGCGAGCACGACGGCGGGCTTCTACATCCAGCTCCACGACAAGGCGTCGGCGCCGTCGGGCGGCGAGACGCCCATCGCGCGCCGGTGGGTGCCTGCCCGCGACGGGACGGACAAGGCGGCCGTCAACGACACCGTCATGGACTTCGGGCCGGCAGGGCTCTACCTCGCGAACGGCATCGGCCTCGCCGCGAGCTCGACCGTCGGCACGCTCACCGTGCTCGGCGCGAACGATTGTCATTACACGATCGAGTGGATCTGAGGAGCCGCCGATGCCCGGCCCGCAGAACCTCCTCACGTATTCCGAGCAGCTCGACGCGGCGAGCTGGTCCACGCAGAGCGCGTCCATCACCGCGAACCAGACGACCGCGCCCGATGGGACGCTCTCGGCGGACCTCTTCACCGACACGAACGACGGCGGCGTCACGACGTGGCACGCCGTCTACCAGAGCGTGAGCTCGCGCGGCGGCGCGGCCCATGCGCTCAGCGTGTACGCGAAGGACGCGAGCGGCGGGGCGTCGCCGTGGCTCTTCCTGTCGACCGACGGCGGCGCCGCGGGCGTCACGTTCAACGTGGCGACCGGCGCCGTCGGGACCGTGTTCGAGCCCGCCACGTCGACGGGCGCGAGGCTCCTCGACTACGGCGT
>DASZWI010000220.1:0-3665 GCA_035546715.1 Gaiellaceae bacterium
TGGCCGCCCGAGCCGCGAAGATGCGCGGGCAGGAGCGCCAGGACCGCGAGCGCGGCGGCGAACAGGCCTCCGGCGATCAGATAGGTCTTCAATCGTTCCCCCATGCTGCCGACAACTCCCCCAACGATGGGTCTATCGGCAGAAACGGGGCACACTTGAGCCCTGTGGGCAGCTTCAGGCTGAAACTCGTCGGCTTCTTCGCGCTGCTCGCGCTCCTCCCGCTCGCGATCGCCTTCTACGGCTACGACTCGCTCGCGCGGAGCAACGAGACGGGACGGGCGGACGCGCAGCTCGAGGCGAGCCTGCGCGGCGTCGTGGCCGCCTACGCGACCCGTCTCGACGCGGCGGCGAGCCAGGCCGAGAGCCTCGCCACGCAGCCGGCGCTCGGCCGCGCGCTCCGGGGACACGACCGCCGCACTCTGGCTCGCCTGGTGGCGAGGTCCCCCGGGTCCGCCGTGCGCGCGCCGGGGCTGGCGATCGGCGCGATCCCCGCGCGTGCGGCGACCAAGACCGTCCGGGTGCTCGACGGCGGACGCACGCTCGGCCGGGTGGTGGTCTCCGTGCCGTTCGACGCGAAGCTCGTGCGCGCGCTCTCGGCCGGCCTCGCCGCCACCGACCGCCTCGTCCTCGCGCGTCGCGGCGAGCTCGGACTGGAGCCCGGCTCGCCCGGCGCGGTCCACCGGGACGGGCACGCCTACCGCGGGCTCGCGTCGGCGCCGCTCGCGCAACCCGCCGGCGTCGAGCTGACGGTCCTGACCTCGCAGGCGGGGATCTCCCATGCGGCTCGCGTCTCGGAGGAGCGGATCGCGGCCGCCCTGCTCGCGTCGTTCCTGCTCCTCGGCGCCGGCACGTACCTCGTCGGCCGCTCGATCGTCGCCTCGGTGGGCCGCGTCGCCGACGCGGCGCGCGCCATCGCCGGCGGCCGTCTGGGCGAGCGCGTCGAGGTGCGGGGGAGCGACGAGTTCGCCCAGCTCGGCACGGCGTTCAACCACATGGCCGACCAGCTCCAGCAGCGGCTCGCCGAGCTCGAGGCCGAGCGCGCCCGCGTGCGCGAGGTCGCCGCGCACTTCGGGGAGGCGCTCACCGCCACGCTCGCGCCCGAGCAGCTGCTCCAGATCGTCGTCGAGTCCATCGTCGAGGCGACCGGCGCGCTGGCGGGGGCCGTGGTCGCCGCCGACGGCACGACCGCAGCCCACGTGGGCGACCCGGACGCGGCCGGCGACGCGATTCGCTTCCCGCTCCGCACCGGCGCCTCCGACTTCGGCACCCTCGAGCTGGTCGGCGACGGATTCGACCACAGCAACGTCGAGACCGCCGCGTCCCTCGCCGCGCAGGCGGTGGTGGCGCTCGAGAACGCCCGCCTGCACCGCGTCGTCGAGCGGCAGGCGCTCCTGGACGGCCTCACGGGCCTCGCCAACCGGCGCAGCCTCGACGACACCCTGCAGGACGAGCTGGCGCGGGCCGTCCGCTTCGGCGACGAGGTCTGCCTCGTCCTGTGCGACCTCGACAACTTCAAGAGCGTCAACGACCGGTTCGGCCACCCGATCGGCGACCTCGTCCTCCGCGCGTTCGCCGACACGCTGCGCGAGACCGTCCGCGACGTCGACACGGCCGGCCGCTGGGGCGGGGAGGAGTTCGCGCTCGTGCTCCCCGGCACCGGCCTCGAGGGCGGCGCGAACCTCGCCGAGCGCGCCCGCGCTGCGATCGAGAAGCGCGAGCTCGCCGCCGAGGACGGCACGCCCCTGCCGATCACCGCCAGCTTCGGGGTCGCCGTCTACACCGGCACGGGCGACCTCGACGATCTCATCGGGGCGGCCGACGGCGCGCTGTACGAGGCCAAGCACGCCGGCAAGAACCGGGTCGTCGTCGCGCGTAGACCCGTCCGCTCATAGATGGTTTACACTCCCTTCGCGGTCCGAGCAGGAGGGAACTTCCAATGGCGGTCGATACCCCATCGATCTTCTCGCAGGTGATCCAGGACCATCTCGAGCTGAAGCGACGCAACGCGGCGCTCGAGCACGAGATGCCCCTGGAGAAGTACATGAACGCCGACCCGTTCGAGAATCACCCGCTCTTCAAGACCGAGGAGCAGGCTCGGATGGAGGACACGATGGACGGCGTCGACTCGATCGTCGACCAGCCGACCACGCTCGACTGGCCCACCACCGAGGACACGTTCATCGACGCCCCGTCGGTGGCCGAGCCCGCCGCCGGCCACGAGGACGAGCCCGACCAGCCGTCCGACGAGAACCTCTGGTCGCGCTCGCGCGACTTCGACTGGGGCGACTGAGCTCGGGGAGGGGCACCTTCGGTTCCCCTCCCGAACCCTCCGCTCCGACCCGTGCGGCTCGGACGGCCCCCGAGTGGCGGCACACGAGACGGCTTCCTGCGGCTCGCACCCGGGCAAGCCCGGGCACTCGCGTGACGCGGCGAGGCGCCGCCGCCGCGGCTTCCAGCCGCCGTCCAGCCGGGCCGGCGCGTCCAACCAGGGTCAGACCCGGGTCTGACCCTGCCGGTGCGCCCGCCGCGGCGCGGGCCCGATCGGGACGGCCTCCCGAGCAGGCGTTTCGGAGTTCCAACCGTCAATCAGGGTCAGACCCGGGTCTGACCCTGCCGGTGCGGCCCGGCACCACCGCCGGGGCGAGAAGCGCCCGCCTGACCTCGCACCTCGTGTCGAGTCCTACGCGCGCGGGCGGGCGACGGCGAACAGGAGCGTCAGGTCGTACTCGACCGGGCCCTCGAGCGATCTGCTCGGCCCGGGCGAGTCACTCCGCCAGCTCCTGTTCCGGGGCCGCAGCCCAGGTCGAGGACGCGCGTTCCGGGCCGCACGACGCGCTCAGCGGAGGTCAGCCCCGGATCGTCCCGCCCGTGCGGAGGCGCAGGTTGTCCTCGACGCTCCAGAGGCTCAGCGCCGCCGGAACAGCGAGCTGCGCACGAGCCCGAGCGTGGCGAACGCGACCGCCGCGCACAGCTCCGGGTCGAGCACGAACGCGGCGATCGCCGGGTCGATCAACGCGACGGGCGCCGCGATCAGCACGAGGACGACGGCCGCCCAGACCAGCCACACGCGCAAGCTGTGGCGGCCGGCGGCGTAGCGCAGCCACGCCAGCGAGGCTGCGGGCGTCCAGGTCATGGACGCAAGCGTGCCATGCGCGCTACCCGCTCGTGCGCTGCTCGAGCTCGTTCGACTTGTTCGTCAGCGCGGTGAAGCCGGCCTGGAGGACATCGTTGACGCCTGCGGTCGCGAGCGTCCACGTGAGGAGTCGCCCGACGCGTGGGGCCAGGATCTGCGTCGTCGCAAGGCCGGCGGCCACCCACGTGCCGACGCACCGGGAGCAGGTGACGAGCTCGCCGATCGCCTGGCGCAGGTCGCCGCTCTCGATGGGGTCCTCACCGCCCTGGTGGGCCTGACCCTCGACGAACGGCTCGCGGACGAAGCTCGTCACCTCGTCGCGGGCGATCGTGCGCGACGCCTTGAACGTCGCGAGACCCAGGATCGCGAGGTCGAGCGGTGCCTCCTTGCGCGGGTCGCGCCCGAGGAGCCGGCCGAGGGTTCCGGCCGCGAAGAGGCCGCCGGCGAACGTCGCCATGATGGTCGCGTAGGCCGAGTACGGCGGGATCGCGCGGGGCGTCTGGGTGGCCATGGCGAGTACCCTGTCCCTTCA
>DASZWI010000221.1:0-1749 GCA_035546715.1 Gaiellaceae bacterium
CGTCTACCTCGTCGCTGAGGGCGGTGCGCTGACGCCGGAGGGCGTCCGCGGCGCGGTCGGGACGGCGGACGGGATCCTCGAGGTCTTCCGCCACGGCGACGACTGGCTCGAGATCGCGATCTGGAACCCGGACGGCTCGCGCGCGGAGATGTCGGGCAACGGCACGCGCATCGCGGCCCGCTGGCTCGCCGACCGCACAGGCGCGGCGACCGTGCGCGTCCGCGTCGGCGAGCGAGAGGTGACGGCGCGCATGCTCGACGGCGATCTCGTCGAGCAGCAGCTCGGCCGCGTCGCCGTCGGCGCGTCCGACGTGGCGGACGGCATCCCGTTCGTCCCCGTGGACGTCGGCAATCCCCACGCGGTCGTCGAGGACAACCCGGCGCGGCTACTCGAGATCGGTCCCGCGCTCGAAACGCACCCGACGTTCCCGTGCCGGACGAACGTCCAGGTTGCGCGACGGGTCGACGACCACCTCGTCGAGGCCCGCGTCTGGGAGCGTGGCGCGGGGGAGACGGCGTCGTCCGGATCGAGCGCGGTCGCGGTCGTCGCGGCCCTGGGCCTGAGGGACGCGACCGTCCGCTTCCCGGGCGGCGACCTGCACGTTCGCCTGGTCGACGGCGAGGCGTTCCTGACGGGCCCGGCCGTGCGGGTCGCGGACGCCTGAGGGCGCCGATCGTCCGCGTACACTGGCCGAGGGGAGCCAGTGGACGACCGGAACACGAGTCCAGACGCCGCCGACCTCGGGGGCTGGTTCCGCCAGCTGGTCGAGACGTTGCCGCTCGTCACGTACGTCGACGCGGGCGGCGACGAGCAGCGGACGCTCTACGTGAGCCCGCAGATCGAGGACATGCTCGGCTACCCGGTGGAGGCGTGGCTCGACGACCCCGATCTGTTCCTGCGCGTCCTCCACCCGGACGACCGCGAGCGCATGCGCGCCGAGCGCGAGCACCAGCACGGCCGCGACACCAGCCGGATCTTCCGCGTGGTCTCGCGGGACGGCCGCGTCTTCACGGTGCAGAGCGAGCGGGTCGTCGTCCGCGACGGGGACGGCAGGGCGCTCTACACGCAGGGGTTCTGGGTCGACGTCACCGACCGCGTGCGGATCGAGAACGAGCTCCGCGACGCCCAGAAGCGCGAGGCGGTCGGGCGGCTCGCGGGCGCGGTCGCCCACGACTTCAACAACATCCTCACCGCGATCGCCGGCTATGCCGACCTCGCCCGCGCGAACCTGGCCGAGCCGGCGACGCTGCTGCGGGCGCTCACCGCGATCGAGGACGCCGCCGAGGCCGGGTCGTCGCTGAGCAAGCAGCTCCTCGCGTTCAGCCGGCGGGAGCCGCGGAGGGCCGAGCTCACCCAGCTGAACGACGCGGTTCGCGCGACGATGTCCCTCCTCGAACGGCTGATCCCGGCGTCGATCGAGGTCCTGCTCGAGCTGACGGAGCCGCTGCCGGAGATCGTCGCCGACGCGGGTCAGCTCGGACAGGTCGTGCTCAACCTGACCCTGAACGCCCGTGACGCGATGCCCGCCGGCGGGCGGCTCACGATCGCCACCGAGGCGGTGCCCGGCGGCGTGGCGCTCGTCGTGGCCGATACCGGTGTCGGGATGAGCCCCGAGATCCGCGCGCGGGCGTTCGACCACTTCTTCACGACGAAGGAACCCGACCGCGGCACCGGGCTCGGGCTCTCGACCGTGCTCGAGATCGTCGAGCAGAGCAGCGGCACCGTCGAGCTCGACTCGGCTCCGGACGC
>DASZWI010000222.1:0-7969 GCA_035546715.1 Gaiellaceae bacterium
CGGACCGGCAACCAGGGTCAGACCCGGGTCTGACCCTGCCGGTGGCGGCCCGGCAGCCGCGCCTCAGTGGATCGCGCGATCGGTCTCTGGGTCGAAGAAGTGGATGCGGGCGAGGTCGAGCGACACGGTCAGCTCGGCGCCGGCGGCCGCCTTCGTCCGCGGGTCGAAGCGGCCGACGAGCTTGCCGTCGTGGGCGAGCTGGTTCGTGGAGCCGAGGTCGGCGCCGTCGGCGGAGAAGGCGGTCGCGCCGGTCGAGTCGACCGTGCCGCCCGCCGGGTCGAAGTGGACGATCATCTCCGAGCCCATCGACTGGGCGAGCGACACGCGCGCCTGGAAGAGGTGGCGGCCGTCGTGCGACGCCTCGAAGCCGGCGTCGGCGAACGCCTCCGGGCGGACGCCGACGAGCACGTCGCGACCGCGGTAGCCGGCGAGCGCCGGGCGCTCGGCGAGCGCCTCCGGAGGAACGGGGAACCGGAGCGATCCGGCGTCGACCTCGACCGCGCCGTCGCCGCCGTCCTGGAGCCGGCCGCGGATGACGTTCATCGCCGGCGAGCCGATGAACCCCGCCACGAACAGGTCGGCCGGCCGCTCGTAGAGCACGCTCGGCGTGTCGAGCTGCACGATGCGGCCGTCGCGCATGAGCGCGACGCGATCGCCCATCGTCATCGCCTCCGACTGGTCGTGCGTCACGTAGAGCGTCGTCGTCTTCAGCTCCTGGTGGAGGCGCGCGATGTACGAGCGCATCTCCACGCGGAGCTTCGCGTCGAGGTTCGACAGCGGCTCGTCCATGAGGAACGCCGACGGGTTGCGGACGATCGCGCGCCCCATCGCGACGCGCTGCCGCTGACCGCCCGAGAGCTGGCGCGGCTTGCGGTCGAGGAGCTCCGACAGCCCCAGCATCTCGGCCGCGTGGCGCACCCGCTCCTCGATCTCGGCCTTCGGCATCTTCGCCAGGCGCAGCGGGAACCCCATGTTCCCGGCGACGCTCATGTGCGGGTAGAGGGCGTAGTTCTGGAAGACCATCGCCACGTTCCGGCTGCGCACCGGGAGGTCGTTGACCACCTCGCCGCCGATCCGGATCGTCCCGTCGCTCGCCACCTCGAGGCCGGCGACCATGCGCATCATCGTCGTCTTGCCGGAGCCCGACGGGCCGACGAGGACCATGAACTCGCCGTCGCCGATCTCCATCGTCACGTCGTCGACGGCAACCGTGCCGTCCTCGAACCGCTTGGTGACGCCCTCGAACGCGATCTGAGCCATCTGGGATCCGATTCTCCTTGACGGAAGGGACGCGACGTGTGAGAGTGCGGGCCGCGATCCGCTGTAAACGTTCTCAGTAATCCTTTACAGAAGTGAGTGCGAAAGTCCAGTGACGACGAGCGACGGCGACGCAGGATCGAACGGAGCGGCTCCGACCCTGGCGGAGGTGGCCCGGCTCGCCAACGTCTCGGTCGCCTCGGCGTCGAGGGCGCTGAACGGGATCAAGACGCAGCCCGAGACGCTCGAGCAGGTCCTCGCCGCGGCCGCTCGCGTGGGCTATGTCCCGAATGCCTCCGCGCGCTCGCTGCGCTCGAAGCGCACCGGTCAGGTCGCCTTCTCGATGCCGGACGTCGCGAACCCGGCGTACACGTCGATGCTGCGGGCGATCCAAGGGGTCGCACGCGAGCGCGGCTACCGGCTGGTGCTGCACTCGACGGGCGCCGACGCCGCGGAGGAGCTCGCGATCCTGCGCGACCTGCGTCGCCGCTTCGTCGACGGCCTGATCCTCGTGCCGATCAACGTGACGCCGGAGCACGCCGAGGAGCTCTCTCGGGCCTCCGCGCCGGTCGTCGTCATCGGCCGCCTCCCGGCCGAGGTCCCGGTCGACGTCGTCGAGGTCGACTCGCGCCGCGGCGCGGCGTTGGCCGTGAAGCACCTGCACGCCCACGGCCGGCGGCGCATCGGCTTCGTCAACGGCCCGGTGAAGACGACCCCGGGTCACGCGCGCCGCCTCGGCTACCTGGACGCGCTCCGCGCGGTCGGGCTGCAGCGAGACGACGCGCTCGTCGAGACCGCGGAGGACTTCACGCTCGACGCCGGCCACGAGGCGACGCTGCGCCTGCTCGCGCGCGCCCGGCCCGACGCGCTGCTCTGCGCCAACGACCTCCTCGCGCTGGGAGCGATCGGCGCGCTGCGCTCGACCGGCTGCGAGGTGCCCGCCGACGTCGCCGTGGTGGGCATGGACAACAGCGACCTCGGTGCGATCGCGTGGCCCGCGCTCACGAGCGTGGACCTCGGCACGAGCGAGCGCGCCCGCCGGGCCGCGTCGCTGCTCCTCGACCGGATCGAGGATCCCGACCGGGCGCCGGAGCGCATCCGCGTCGCGCCGAAGCTGGTCGTCCGCGCGTCGTCCGCCCGGGCACGGAAGGGTCGGAGGCCGTGAGCGAGGTCGCCTCGCCGCCGCAGGGCCGCGGCCGTGTCTTCCCGTTCGCCCGCCGTAGCCGGGGCGGCGCCGCCCTGTCGGCGACCGAGACGGCGCTCCTCCTCGTCCCGGCGCTGATCCCGATCGTCGGGCTGAGCCTCCTGCCGCTCGCGCGCGGCATCTACCTCGGCTTCACCGACGCCCACGCGGGCTTCCAGGTGCACGCCCACTGGAACGGGATCGCCAACTTCCGGACGCTGCTGCACGACCACGCGTTCGTCAACTCCTTCAAGATCGGGCTGATCTGGGCCGTCAGCGTGACGGTGCTCCAGTTCGCGCTGGCGCTCTGCCTGGCGCTCCTGCTGAACACCGACCTGCGGGGCCGCTGGATCGCCCGCTCCCTCGCGCTCGTCCCCTGGGCGATGCCGCCGGTGATCGTCGGGATCATGTGGAAGCTCGTCTACCAGCCCCAGGCAGGGCTGCTCAGCCAGGCCCTGTGGCGAACCCACCTGCCGGGCCAGAACATCGACTGGCTCGCCGACTTCAAGTGGGCCCTCCCGGCGATCATCCTCGTCGGCGTCTGGACCGGGATGCCGCAGACGACGGTGGCGCTCCTCGCCGGGCTGCAGGGCATCGCGGGCGAGCTGCACGAGGCGTCCGCCGTCGACGGCGCGACGACGTGGCAGCGGTTCCGCCACATCACCCTGCCGCAGCTGCGCCCCGTGATCCTCGCGATCACCTCGATCGACTTCATCTGGAACTTCAACTCGTTCGGGACCGTCTACGTGCTCACCCAGGGAGGGCCGGGCACGAAGACGCAGCTGCCGGCGCTCTTCGCCTACGACGCGGCGTTCAAGTACGGCCAGTTCGGCTACGCGTCCGCGCTCGGCGACGCGATGGTCGTCGTGATCGCGGTCGTCCTCTCCTTCTACCTCTTCACGCGCGTGCGGGAGGCCGTGAGCCAGTGATCACGAGCCGCCACCCGCGCCTCGTGCGCACCGGGCAGTACACGGCGCTGACGCTCTTCGTGCTCTTCCTCGCGCTGCCGCTCCTGTGGATGCTCTCCACCTCGTTCAAGGGGCCGCGCGAGCTCGTCGAGCTGCACCCCGCGCTGATCCCGCACGCGCCGACGCTCGCGAACTACCGCGAGGCGCTCCACGAGCACGACCTGATCCACGCGGCGCTGAACAGCCTCAAGGTCTCGGTCGTCACCGCGCTGCTGACCACGCTCGTCGGCCTGCCGGCCGCCTACGTGCTCGCCCGCACCCGCGGGCTCGTCCCGAAGGCGGGCCTGGCCTGGGTGCTGATCAGCCAGATGTTCCCGACCATCCTGATCATCATCCCCCTCTTCCTGGTGCTGCGAGACCTGCACCTGACGAACTCGCACACCGGCCTGATCCTCGTCTACCTCGTCTGGGGACTGCCGTTCATCCTCTGGATGCTCCAGAGCTACATCCGGAGCATCCCCCGCGACCTCGAGGAGGCCGCGGCGGTGGACGGCGCCCGGCGGATCCAGATCGTCGTGCGCGTGATCGCCCCGCTGCTCGCGCCCGGCGTCGTCGTGACCGTGCTGTTCGCGTTCATCTCTGCGTGGAACGAGTTCTTCTTCGCGCTCGTCCTCCTCCAGAGCCCGGGACTGGTCACGCTCCCGGTCAAGCTCGCCCAGTTCGTCGGAATCGAAGGGATCGTCCGTCTCGGCCCGCTGGCAGCGGCGTCGCTCCTCGCCACCGTGCCGAGCCTCCTCTTCTTCTCCGTGATGCAGCGTTGGCTCACCAGCGGCCTCCTCAGCGGGGCGGTCAAGGGATGAGCCACATCGACAGAAAGGGGTACCACCGCATGAAGAAGTCCCTGGGCATCGTGTCCGCGGTGCTCGCCTGTGCCGTGCTCGCCACGGCCGCGGCCTCGGCGCAGACCGGCAAGCGGCAGGCCGGCGTCACGATCAACTTCATGACGTACGTCTGGCAGCCGACCACGGTCGCCGCGACGAAGCAGATCGTCGCGGCGTGGAATGCGAGCCATCCGAACATCCATGTCAACGAGATCCAGGTCGATCCGGACTCGGTGCATGACTACCTGGTCACCAATTTCGCAGGCGGGACGGCCCCCGACATCGTGCACGACGAGGCGGCCGACATCGCCGGGTTCACGCAGCAGGGCTACCTCGCCACGCTGAACAAGCTCATCCCGTCGACCCTGAAGGCGAGCATCCCGCAGCGGATCTGGGACACCGTCACCTACGGCCGGAAGATCACCGGCATCCCGACGCTGCTCCAGACCTACAACGTGTTCGCGAACGTCGACGCTCTCAAGGCCGCGGGGATCAAGCTCCCGACGCTCCAGAACCCGTGGACGTGGGCGCAGTTCCGCGCCGCGGCGAAGAAGCTGACCGGCGGCGGCAAGTTCGGCGTCGGCGTCGGCCTCAAGTCCCCGGTCTCGCTCACGATGAGCATGGCCCTGAACTGGGGCGGCACGTTCTTCTATTTCGACAAGGCGACCGGCAAGTGGGGCGTCAAGGTCGGCCCCGGCGAGACGTCGTTCCTCACGACCCTCCACGACATGATCTGGAAGGACGGGAGCACCGACCCGGCGGGCGTCGGGCAGAGCGGCGGCGGCGTGCTGCCCGCGTTCTTCGCCGGGAAGTACGCCATGACCATCCAGGGCAACTACTCCGCGCAGCAGATGATCGAGGAGGCGCCTGCGAACTTCCACTGGGCGATGCTGCCGCTGCTCAAGGGCACGTCGCAGGACCAGATGGGCGATCCGCAGACGTACTCGATCAGCCAGCAGAGCCAGCACAAGGCCGAGGCGATGCAGTTCCTCGCCTACCTGGCGAACGCCCAGAACATGGCGAAGCTGGCGCAGGGCGACTGGCTGATCCCGTCCGACCCGGCGTCGGGGAAGGCGCTCGTCAAGTCGACCAAGCACTACGGAAGCTGGAAGATCGCGATCGGCTCGCTGCCGGCGCTCCGCCAGCATCCGCTGCTCGACCTCGTGAACTACCCGCAGTGGAAGAGCCAGGTCGCCACGCCGGCGCTCCAGGCCTACTTCCAGAACAAGTCGACCCTCGCCGACCTGAGCACCGCGCTCGCGAACGGCTGGTCGACCGTCAACCACCACTGAGCGAACGTCCGCGAGCCGGCCGGCGCCCGGGCGGCGCCGGCCGGCAGCGGACAAGATCCGACGAGGAGGTCGTGTGAGGGAAGCGATGCTGGAAGACAGGGCGGCCGGGTGCCTGGCGGGCGGCGCCGTGGGCGACGCGCTCGGCGGGGCGACCGAGGGGTGGGAGGCGCACGAGATCGTCGACCACTACGGCGGGCACGTCGAGGGGATCGTGCGGTCGATCCGCGCGATGAAGGGGATCGACAAGCCGGTCTCGCCGTTCCACAAGGGCGACGGCCACGTCACCGACGACACGCTCATGACGCGCGCGCTCGTCGACGTCTACGCGCGCAAGCGCGACCACCTCGACGCGTTCGACGTCGAGACGCTGCTCGTGCCGCGGCTGCTCGAGGAGAAGATCTGGATCCCGGAGCTCGGTCGCGACGAGATCCTGTACCACCGCCTGTTCCTCGCCGAGAAGTGGCTCGTGCTGAAGCTGAAGCACGCGCACGCCGATCCGCGCGAAGCCGGGACCGGCAACATCGTCAACTGCGGCGCCGCGATGTACATCGCGCCCGTCGGGCTCGTCAACGCCGGGGACCCGGACGGGGCGTACGCCGAGGCGGCCGACCTGGCCGGCGCGCACCAGTCGAGCTACGGCCGCGAGGCGGCCGCCGTCCTCGCCGCCGCGGTGGCCGAGGCGGTCCGGCCGGGCGCGACGGTCGAGAGCGTCGTCGAGACGGCGCTGCGGCTTGCGCGCGACGGGACCCGGTCGGCGATCGAGGCCGTCGTCGAGGCCGCCCGCGGCGTGTCCGACTGGCGCGAGGCGATCCCGGTCCTGCGCGCGGCCTTCGTCCCCTTCGACTCGCTGGGCGAGGACTACTCCGAGCCGGGCCTCGGCGCGCGCGTCCCGAGCCGGCTGCACAGCATCGAGGAGCTTCCGGTCGCGCTCGGGTTCCTCGTCGCGACGGACGCCGACTACGAGGGCACGGTCCTCGGCGGCGTGAACTACGGCCGCGACTCGGACTCGATCGCATCGATGGGCGGGTCGCTCGTCGGCGCGCTGCGCGGCCGGTCGGCGCTGCGGCGCGACTGGGTCGAGCAGGTGGGAGAGGCGAGCCGGTACGACCTCGAGGCGCCGGGCGCCACGCTTGCCGAGGTCGCCGTGGAGATCCTGGCGCGCGACACCGCCCGGCACGAGGCGCGCACGCGCGCGATGCGCGAGCTCACCTCGCCGGCGGACGAGGCCGTGCCCGCCCTATGAGGGTGACGTGGATCCAGGTCGAGGACCTGGTCGGGCACGAGCTCAGGCAGGCACGCGAGGAAGGGAAGGACGTCGAGGCGATCGAGCGCCGATGGCTGTCCGCGGGCGGTGCGCCCGCGCCTGCGCGCGGCGCGTCGCAGGAGCCGGCCCCGGCCGAGCTGCGCGCGCTGGCGGCGGAGCTGCTCGACGAGCTGGCCGCGCTCCCGTCGCCGCTCGCGGACCGGGAGCCGGAGGGCTTCGACCAGATCCTCGCCCTCGCCGAGGGCGAGGCAGGGCGCGACGAGCCACGCGACCTCACGGGCGCGATCAAGGGAGCGTGGCTCGGGCGCGCCGTGGGGTGCGTCCTCGGGAAGCCGGTCGAGAACGTCCAGCGGGAGGGGATCCGCGCGATCCTCGAGGCGACCGGACGGTGGCCGCTCGACCGCTGGTTCACGGCCGTCGGGCTGCCGGAGGAGGTGTCCGAGCGCCACCCCTGGAACCGCGCGAGCCGGCCGACGAGCCTCGAGGAGAACATCGACGGCATCGCGGAGGACGACGACCTGAACTTCACGATGCTCGCCGTCGCGCTGCTCGAGCGCCACGGCGCCGGCTTCGCCACGGTCGACGTCGCGAAGCACTGGCTTGACTTCCTGCCGCCCGGACGGATCTTCACGGCCGAGCGGGTCGCCCAGCGCAACCTCCTGCTCGGGCTGCTCCCTCCCGCGACCGCGACCTACCGCAACCCGTTCCGCGAGTGGATCGGCGCCCGTCTCCGGGTCGACGTCTACGGCTGGGCCGCCGCGGGCGAACCGGTCGAGGCGGCGCGCCTCGCCTGGGAGGACGCCCGGCTCAGCCACACGGCGAACGGCGTGTACGCCGCGATGTGGATGGCGGCCGCGCACGCCTCGTCCCTCGTCGACTCCTCGTCGGGGCGGGCGGTCGACGCGGGCCTCGCGGTGATCCCCGCCGGCAGCCGCCTGGCGGAGGCGATCCGCGCCGCGCGCGAGCTCGCGTCGTCGGCCGCCGAGTGGGAGGCGGTGGTGGACGAGCTCGAGGCGCAGTACGGCCACTACCACTGGGTGCACGCGATCAACAACACCGCCCTGGTCGCGGCCGCGCTCGTCCGCTTCGACGGCGACTTCGACGGCGCGGTCTGCGGCGTCGTCCAGGCCGGGCTCGACACCGACACGAACGGGGCCGCCGTCGGGTCGATCCTCGGCGCGCAG
>DASZWI010000223.1:0-18023 GCA_035546715.1 Gaiellaceae bacterium
GACCGTCGGGACGATCTCCCGCACGACCGACCACACCTCCCGCGAGTAGTCGCGATAGAGGGACATCCGCGGCCGCACGAACGTCGCCTTCGGGCAGCGCCTGTACGCCTCGGCACAGGACATGGCGGAGCGGATGCCGTACCGCCGCGCGACGTAGTTCGCCGTCGCCACCACCCCGCGGCTGCGCGGATCGCCGCCGACGACCAGCGGGACGCGCCGCAGGGCGGGGTTCTCGAGCTCCTCCACCGCGGCGAAGAAGGCATCCAGATCGAGGTGGGCGACGATCACGTCCTGAGCGTAGAGATGGGGGAGGCCGTTCCGGCTTTGCCGCTCGATGGGGCGGGTAGGGAGCACCCGTGCGGATCGCCGCCCTCGTCGCCGTTCTCGTCTGCGCAGCGCTGCTCGGAGCGGCCTGCGGCTCGCACGGCCCGGCGAACCGGCGAAGCGCCGCTTCCTCCGGGCGGCCGACGACCACGACGAGGGCGTTCGGTCCCCGTGCCGTCCGCTGCGCCCCGGGCGACGTCCAGCAGGTCGGGTCGCGGCGGCTCGCCTACGCGGGCTTCGCGCGGCACGGGGCGGTCGCCTACCGGCTCCCCGGCCGCTCGGTGCTCGCCCGCTTCGGCCCGACGAACGCGAACGGCTACCCGTCCGTGTTCGGAGTGGTCGGCATCGTCGTCCGCCGCGACTGCACGCCGGCCTGGTACCGGGTCGAGCTGCCGCTGAAGCCGAACGGCAGCACCGGCTACGTCCGGGCCGCGTCCCTCGCCGTGGCGCGCGTGCGCACCCGGATCGAGGTGTCGGTGTCCGGCCGGCGCCTGACCCTCTACCGGCGGGGCAAGGCGGTGCTCCACGCGAGCGTCGCCGTCGGCGCGCCCGCCACCCCGACCCCGACCGGCAGCTACTACGTCGACCAGCGCCTGCTGCCCGACGACCCGAACGGTCCATTTGGTCCCGAGGCGATCGGGATCTCCGCCTACTCGAACGTCCTGACCGGCTGGACGCAGGGCGGGCCGGTCGCGATCCACGGGACGAACGAGCCCTGGTCGATCGGCGAGAATGTCTCGAACGGCTGCATCCGCCTGCCGAATACGATCCTGCGGAAGGTCTTTCCGCTTGCGGTGGCCGGTACGCCCGTGATCATCTCCCCCTAGAGACCCAGGTGAAGGAGGCCCGATGACCCGCAATCCGATCTCCCAGCTCGCCAGCCTCGGCGAGGAAGTCCTCGGCAAGGCGAGCCAGAACCCGACCGCCGCCCGCGTCATCGGCAGCGCGATGCAGCTCAAGGACCGCGTCGACGACCTCTCGAAGCGGGTGCGCGGCCTCGAAGCGATGGAGCAGCGCATCGCGGCGCTCGAGGCGCGCATCGACGAGCTCGAGAAGCCGAAGCGGAAGACGACGGCGGCGAAGAAGACCGGCGACTAGGCCACCGGCGCCCGGACGCGCAACGCGCCGGGGACGACCTCGAACACGGCGGGGGTCGTCCCGACCTGCTCGCCCTCGAGCTCGATCGGCAGGCGCTCGCCGGCGTCGACGGCGACGCGCGCGCTGCGCACGACCTCGACCTTCGGGTGCGTCACGTGGCGGCCCTTGTAGATCTTCGGCGCCGTCGTCAGGAAGTCCAGCTTCGAGACGTCGCCGATCAGCACGATGTCGAAGCGGCCGTCGTCGGGCCGCGCATCCGGCGCGAGCATCATCCCGCCGCCGTGCCAGACGCCGTTCGCGACGATCACGTCGTGCATGCGGCCGCGCCGCTCGCCCTCGTCGAAGGCGACCGTGACCTCCGTGTTCTCCCATTCGAGGAAGACACGCGTGAGCGCGTAGAAGAAGGTTGCCTTGCCGCCGAGCGCCTTCGACATCCCGTTCGTCCGCTGCGCGACCGCGCCGCTCATGCCGACCGAGCCGACGTTGGCGAACCACCGCTCCGCCTCCTCGCCCCCCCACGTGCGGTAGCGGACGCGGCCGGCGTCGATCGTCCGCGGCGTGCCCTCGAGCGCGACGCGCACCGCGTCGTCGAAGCGCGTCGGGATGCGGTAGGTCCGGACGAAGTCCATGCCGGTGCCGAGCGGGATCGTCGCCAGGTCGACGTCGCGGCCTGCGACGCCGTTGACCGTCTCGTTCAGCGTCCCGTCGCCGCCGACCGCGACGACGAGCTTCGCGCCGCGATCGACCGCCTCGCGCGCCAGCTCGATCAGATGCCCGGGGCGCTCGGAGAACAACGTCTCGCCGCTCAGCCCGAGCCGCTCGGCGCGGTGCGCCAGCTCCGGCCAGCGCCTGCCCGTCGCTCCGTTGTCGGACGCCGGATTGACGAGGAAGAAGGTGGTGCGCGCGTCCGTCATCGGCTGCCAGGGAGCCATTTCGCTGACGCGAAATGGCTAGTGGCGAGGGCGCTCACGGTGCTCTCTAGCCGAATCGCGTCAGCGATTGGGCGATTCAGCCTGCGATCGCAACATCGAGCGCGATCTTCGTCATGCGGTCGACGCTGGCGCGCAGCTCCTCGTCGGTGATCCGCGTGAAGACGCCCTCGACCACGATGTCGCTGACCGTGAGCAGGCAGCCCGCCTGCACGCCCCGGATGGCCGCGACGGTGAACAGCGCCGACGCCTCCATCTCGACGGCGAGCACGCCGCGCGACGACCAGCGCTCGTACTGGCCCTCGTTGGGGTTGTAGAAGAGGTCGCTCGAGACGATCGGGCCGACGTGGAGCGACTGGCCCTGCTCCTTCGCCGCGTGCACCGCGCCGTGGATCAGCTCCCAGGACGCCGTCGGGCAGTGCGGCTCGCCGTTGACCAGGTGCATCGCCGTCGAGTCGGCCGGCACCGCCGACAGCGCGACGATCAGGTCGCCGAGCGCGTGGTGCGCCTGGAGCCCGCCGCAGGTGCCGACCCGGATCAGCTTCTTGCAGCCGAGCTGGATCAGCTCCTCGAACACGATCGTCGCGCCCGGGCAGCCCATGCCGGTGCCCTGCACCGAGACCGGCTTGCCCTTGTACGTCCCCGTGTAGCCGAGCAGGCCGCGCTCGGCGTTCCGCTGCACGACGTCCTCGAGGTACGTCTCGGCGATGTACTTGGCCCGGAGCGGGTCGCCCGGGAGGAGGACGGCCTCGGCGTATTCGCCGGGCTCGGCGCGCACGTGGATCGGCATGGCCGGTTGACTCTATAGAAGTCTTTTCACATGGCCCTCGTCGAGCCGTCAACCGCGCAGGTCCTGGCGTTCTGCGCCCTCGATCCGGTCGAGCGCGTCTTCCTCGAGGACGTGGCCCGGCGAGGTCTCGGCCGCTTCGTCGCCGACGCGCGCGACGACGGGTCGCTGCGGGCGCTCTGCCATGTCGGTGCCAACACGGTCCCCTCCGGCGAGGGGTGCGAGGTCTTCGCCAAGCCCGCGGCGCGGGGGCGGTCCCGGATGATCATCGGGGAGGCGGGCGCCGTCAGCGACCTCTGGGACGCGGCCCGCCCGCTGCTCCCCGCCCCGCGCGAGGACCGGCCGCACCAGCCGGTCTACGCGATCGACGAGCCGCCGCCGCCCGGCGACACGGGCCTGCGCCCCGCCACGCCGGACGACGTCGAGACGCTCCTGCCCGCATGCGCCGCCGCGCACCAGCTCGAGCTCGGGATCGATCCCCTCGCCAGGGATCCCGAGGGCTTCCGCTGGCGCACGGTCGCGCAGATCGAGGAGGGCCGCTCGTGGGTGTGGCTCGAGGACGGTGTCGTCCTCTTCAAGGCCGAGGCGTCGGCCTGGACGCCGTCGGCCGTGCAGGTGCAGCAGGTGTGGGTCGACCCGGCGGTGCGCGGGCGAGGCTACGGCGCGCGCGGCCTGCGCGACCTCTGCCGGTTGCTGCTCGACCAGGTTCCGACGGTGACGCTCTTCGTGCGCTCTGAGAACGCGCCGGCGATCGCGCTCTACGACGCGGTCGGGATGGAGCGCCGGCTCGAGTACCGGAGCGTGCTCTTCTGAGGCGCTTCCTGTTCGCGCGCCACGGCGAGAGCGAGTTCAACCTCCGCGACGCCGCGAACGGCGACCCGACCGCGGCCGTCGACCTGACTCCGGCCGGGATCGAGCAGGCGCGGCGGCTGGGGGAGGCCGTGCGCGACGAGCCGCTCGACCTGTGCGTCACGACGCCGTTCCTGCGCACGCGGCGGACGGCCGACGAGGCGCTGGCGGGCCGCGACGTGCCGCGGCTGGAGGTGCGCGAGCTCGGCGACCCCGCCTACGGCGTCTACGAGGGCCGCCCGCTGGACGACTACCGCGCGTGGGCCCACACGGCTTCGTCGAGCGATCGCCCCGAGGGAGGCGAGAGCCGCGTGGAGCTCGTCACGCGGTACGCCGCGGGCTGCAGGACCCTGCTCGCCCGGCCGGAGACCACCGTCCTCGTCGTCTGCCACTCGCTGCCGATCGCGTACCTGCTCTCCGCGCGGGACGGGATCCCGCCGCAGCGGCGCAAGCCGATGGCCGCGCACGCCACCCCGCACGCCTTCGACGAGGACGAGCTCGACCGCGCCACCGCCGTGCTCGAACGCTGGTCGCGCGCGCCGACCTGGTAGCGGACGGTGGAACACTGTGCCCGTGGACGATCTGCTCGAGCGCGTCGAAGCGCACATCCGCGCCCACGACCTGATCCCGCCGGGCGGCGCCGTGACGTGCCTCGTCTCGGGCGGCGCCGACTCGACCTGCCTGCACCATGCGCTCGGCGCGCTCGGCTACCGCGTCTCCGCGCTCCACGTCGACCACGGGCTGCGCGGCGCGGAGTCCGACGAGGACGCCCGCTTCTGCGCCGAGCGACTCGGCGCGGAGGTCGTCCGGGGCGAGGCACGCGGCCGCAGCGAGGCCGAGCTGCGCGACGTCCGCTACTCGTTCGCCGCCGACCGGCTCCGCGCGACCGGCCACACGCTCTCCGACCAGGTCGAGACCATCCTCTACCGCCTCGCCGCCCGCGGCACGACGAACGGGATCGAGGTGCGCCGCGAGGACGGCGTCGTCCGCCCGCTGCTCTGCGTCTGGCGCGAGGACACCGAGCGCTACTGCCGCGAGCACGGCCTCGAGTTCCGCACGGACTCCTCGAATCCGGACACCCTGCGCGGCCTCATCCGCCACCAGGTGCTGCCGCTGCTCGAGCGGGTGCATCCCGCCGCGCGCGAGAACGTCCTGCGCGTCCTCGACCGGCGGCGCACGCTGCCGCCCGCGCTCGGCGAGCTGCTCGACGCGCGCGCCGGCTCCAAGCGCGTCGACCTCGGCGGCGGCCTCCAGGCGGTGCGCGAGCACGACCGCCTGTGGCTCGAGCGCGGGCCGGCCCGCCTGCAGGGGGCGGTCGACTGGGGCGGCTGGCGGATCGAGTCCGAGCTGCCAGGGCTTACAGTACGAGGGTGGCGGCCCGGTGACCGGCTCGCCGGCCGATCGAAGAAGATCCAGGACGTGTTCGTCGACGCCAAGATCCCGCGCTCCGACCGCGAAGGCTGGCCGCTCGTGGTGCGGGGCGACGAGGTCGTCGCGGTGCCGGGCATCGTCGAGGCGGAGGGGGTGCGGGCGAGCCGTGTCGCAGATGTCTGAGGTCGAGCGCGGCGTCGGCGAGGTGCTGATCGACGCCGAACGCCTGCAGGCGCGCATCCGGGAGCTCGGGCGCGAGCTGAGCGAGGACTACGCGGGCCGTGAGCTGCTGCTCGTCGGCGTGCTCAAGGGCGCCGTGTTCTTCATGGCCGACCTGATGCGCGCGATTCGCGTGCCCTGCGAGATCGACTTCATGGCGATCTCGAGCTACGGCGCGTCGACCGACTCCTCGGGCGTCGTCCGGATCCTCAAGGATCTCGACATCAACATCGAGGGCCGCCACGTCCTGGTGGTCGAGGACATCATCGACTCCGGCCTCACGCTGAGCTACCTGCTCCGCAACCTCGAGTCGCGCGAGCCCGCCAGCCTCGAGATCTGCGCGCTCCTGACGAAGCCCGAGCGGCGCGAGATCGAGGTGCCCGTGCGCTACGTGGGCTTCGAGATCCCGAACAAGTTCGTCATCGGCTACGGCCTCGACTTCGCCGAGCGGTATCGCAACCTCCCCTATGTGGGGGTGCTGCACCCCGATCTGATGCCCGAAGGAACCTAAGAGAATGCCCTGCGAAGGTTCGGCGGCGGGCCGCACGGGCACATCTGTGGCTACCCTGCACGAACCACTCTCGTGAACCGTTTCTTCCGCAGCGCCTTCTTCCCGCTCATCGTGATCGTCTTGCTGGTCTGGCTGGCCAGCCAGACGCTGATCCCGAAGAGCCACCATTCGAAGAAGCAGACGACTTCCCAGGTCCTCGCGACCGTTCGGGACCACCCGAACAGCATCAACGAGGTCGACTTCACGCCGGGCAAGCTCGAGCTGAACGTCAAGTACTCGGACGGCTCGACCACCACCGTCCACTATCCGGGTGACCAGGCCGCGGCGCAGATCCAGACCCTGCTCGACCAGCAGGACGTGCAGTGGAACTCGAAGGGCACCGGCGGGTTCTCCTGGACGGCGCTGATCGGGTCGTTCCTGCCGTTCCTGCTGCTGATCGGCTTCTGGATCTTCCTGATGAACCAGGTGCAGGGCGGCGGCTCGAAGGTGATGAGCTTCGGCAAGTCGCGCGCGAAGCGGATGGCGCCGGACTCGCCGAAGATCGGCTTCAAGGACGTGGCCGGCGTCGACGAGGCGGTCGAGGAGCTGCAGGAGATCAAGGAGTTCCTCGAGAACCCGAAGAAGTTCCAGGCGCTCGGCGCGCGCATCCCGAAGGGCGTGCTCCTCTACGGCCCTCCGGGCACCGGCAAGACGCTCCTCGCCCGCGCGGTCGCCGGCGAGGCGGGCGTGCCGTTCTTCTCCATCTCGGGCTCCGACTTCGTCGAGATGTTCGTGGGCGTCGGCGCCTCGCGCGTGCGCGACCTGTTCGAGCAGGCGAAGCAGGCGAACCCCTGCATCATCTTCATGGACGAGATCGATGCCGTCGGCCGCCACCGCGGCGCCGGCCTCGGTGGCGGTCACGACGAGCGCGAGCAGACGCTGAACCAGCTCCTCGTCGAGATGGACGGCTTCGAGATGAAGGACAACATCATCCTCATCGCCGCCACGAACCGCCCCGACATCCTCGACCCGGCGCTGCTGCGCCCGGGCCGCTTCGACCGGCAGATCGTCGTCGACCGGCCCGACCGCAACGGCCGCCGCAAGATCCTCGAGGTGCACTCGAAGGGCAAGCCGCTCGCCTCGTCGATCGACCTCGACTCGCTCGCGGCCGGAACGCCGGGCTTCACCGGCGCCGACCTGGCCAACCTGGTCAACGAGGCCGCGCTGCTCGCAGCGCGCGGCGGCAAGAAGGTGATCGAGCAGGAGGAGCTGGAGGAGGGGATCATGCGCGTGATCGCGGGCCCCGAGAAGAAGGCCCGGCTGCTCTCCGAGAAGGAGCAGCGGATCACCGCCTACCACGAGATGGGCCACGCCCTCGTCGGCCACTTCCTCGAGAACACCGACCCGGTGCACAAGATCACGATCGTGTCGCGCGGCCAGGCGCTCGGCCTGACCATCTCGCTGCCGACCGAGGATCGCTACCTGACGACGCGCAAGGCGCTCCTCGAGCAGATCGCGATGACGCTCGGCGGACGGGCGGCGGAGGAGCTCGTCTTCCAGGAGGTGACGACCGGCGCCGCGAACGACCTCGAGAAGGTCACGACGACGGCGAAGCAGATGGTCATGCGCTTCGGCATGAGCGAGAAGCTCGGCCCGCGCGTGCTCGGACGCAACCACGACATGCCGTTCCTCGGCCGTGAGATGGGCAACGAGCCCGACTACTCCGAGGAGATCGCGCGCGACATCGACGACGAGATCCGCCGCATCATCGAGGAGGGCCACGAGCTGGCCATGCGCGTGCTCCGCGACCACCTCGATGACCTGCACCGCATCTCGCAGATCCTGATCGAGCGCGAGACGATCGACCGCGACCAGTTCGAGCGGCTCCTGCAGGGCGAGTCCGAGGACGCCGTCTTCCCGCCGGAGCCGGTCACGCCGGCGCCGCACTCGACGACGCCGGAGCGCCGTCCGCAGCCGCGGCCGCGGCCGTTCCCGCTCCCGGGCGGCGCCGCGATGCAGCCGCCCGAGCCCGAAGCGTCGTAGCCGGCTGCCTGCCGTCCTCCGCGGTTTGCCGGGAGGAGCAGGGATTTTGTGCCATCATTCCGACCGTGTTCAGGCACGTATCGGGATCGGGGGCCCGATGAGCCGGACCGCGCTGCGGCGGACGGCGGCCCTGTGCGTCTGCGTCGCCGCGGCTCCCGTGGCGCTCGCCGGCGCGGGCACGGGGCCCGCCCAGATCAGCATCACCGACCGCCAGACGAAGGACGTCGTCGTCGACCAGGGCGTGCACGGCCCGAGCCCGGGGGACCTGGAGATCATCCACCAATCCCTGTACAACCGCCGGGTGACCCCGAAGCCGATCGGCACCGCGGACATCCTCTGCACGACGCTCGTCGCCAAGCGCCGGATGTGCTCGGGCACGTACTCGCTGCCGAAGGGCACGATCGTCACGAGCGGCGCGATCGGCAGCCGCCTGCTGTACGAGCTGGCCATCGTCGGGGGGACAGAGCTCTACGACAACGCGCGCGGTTCGCTCGTCGTCACCACGACGTCGCTGAACCCGCGCCGAGAGGTGCTCGTCTTCCGGTTGTCGGGTTGACCGCCGACGACCGCCGTCCGCTCGTGCTCGTCTGCGACGACGAGCCCGTGCTGCGCGAGCTCATCCGGGTCAGCCTCGGCGCCGGGTACCGCTACGCCGAGGCGGGCAGCGTGACGGATGCGATCGCGTCGTACCGCGAGGTCGAGCCCGACCTGGTGGTGCTCGACCTGATGCTCGTGGGCGGGTCCGGTCTCGACGTGCTGCGTGCGATCCGCCGCGGCGACCGCGCCCCGCGCACCCCGGTCGTCGTCGTGTCGGCGTGGAGCGACGAGGCGAACCGCCAGGCGGTCGAGGAGGAGGGCGCCGACCTGTTCCTCCCCAAGCCGTTCGCGCCGGAGCAGCTCGTGGACTGGGTCGAGGGGCTCGTCGGGTCGAAGAAGCGGGCGGGGGACGCATGAGCGCGCGGATCCTCCCGCGGACGCTCGTCGGGCGCATCGTCGGCGGAAGCCTCGTCGCGGCCGTCGTCGCGTCGGCCGCCCTGGTGGTGCTGCTCGTCTCGCTGCTCGGTCTCCGCCGCTCGATCGACGAGGAGACGCGCTCCAACGACACCGTCAACGCCGCCCTGGTCCTCGAAGGGCGGGTCTCCACGTACGAGAGCGCGCTCCACGCCTACCTGCTGACGACGAACCGAGGCTTCCTCGGCTCGCTCCAGCAGGCGCAGCGGGAGCTCGCGCCCGCCCATGCCCGGCTCGCGAAGCTCGTCGCCGGCGACGCCGAGGAGCAGCGCCGGGTCGCCGCGACCTGGGCGGAGGTGCAGTCGTACGTCCAGGACTACGCCGTCCCGCTCGTCAACATCGCGCGCCTGGACGCCGACGCCGCGCGCGGCTCCGTCGCCGCGAACGAGGCGAAGCGCCGGTCGGATGCGATCGACTCGGGCTTCTCGGGCGTGATCGGCCTCGAGCGCGCCCGCGCCGCCGCGCGCAGCGACTCGGTGCGGACGGACACGACGCGCGCGATCGTGGCCGCGGTGGCGGCGGCCGTGCTCGCCGTGCTGCTGATCGTCGCGCTCGGACGCTGGGTGGCGAGGCACGTCGGCGGGCGTCTCGCCCGGGCGACGGCCGCGGCGAGCGAGATCGCGGCGGGCGAGCTGACCGTGCGCCTGCCCGAGGGCGGCGCCGCCGAGCTGGCCGAGCTCGCGCGCGCGTTCAACGGCATGGCCCGCTCGCTCGAGCACGGCCGTCGCGAGCTGCTGGCGCAGAACGAGCGCCTCGTCGCGAGCGAGCAGCAGAAGTCCGAGCTGATCACGATGGTGTCGCACGAGCTCCGCACGCCGCTCACCAGCCTGCTCGGGTTCACGAACCTGCTCCTCGCCCGGAGCTTCGACGAGTCCGACCAGCGCCGCTACCTGGAGATCGTCCACCGCGAGAGCCGCCGCCTCGCCGCGATCGTCGAGACGTTCCTCGACCTGCGGTCGATCGAGGAAGGGCGGCTCGAGCTCCAGCGCCAGGCGTTCGACCTCGCCCAGCTCGCGCGCGAGCAGGCGGGCTTCCTGCTCGCGCACGCGCCCGAGCACACGCTCGGCCTGGATCTCCCCGAGCACGAGGCCGTCGTCCTCGCCGACCGCGACCGGCTGTCGCAGGTCGTCGCGAACCTCATCTCGAACGCGGTCAAGTACTCGCCCGACGGGGGGTCGGTCGAGGTGGTCGTGCTCGTCGCCGACGAGCGCGTGCGGCTCGAGGTGACCGACCACGGCCTCGGCATCCCGGCCGAGGACCAGCCGCGCGTGTTCACCAAGTTCTTCCGCGGCCAGGCGGCCGGTCGCGGCATCCCGGGCACCGGTCTCGGACTGGCCGTGGCGCGCGAGATCATGGAGGCGCACGACGGCACCATCGGCTTCGTCAGCGCCCCGGGCGGCGGCTCGACGTTCTGGATCGAGCTGCCGAACCACGCCCGCGCGACGGGCGCGCGCCCGGTCGAGCCGCCGCGCGAGGGCCGGGGGCCGAACCTGCGCGTCGTCGGCGGCTAGCCCGACGCGGCCGCGCCGAGGCCGGCCTGCCAGCTCGCCCAGAGACGGGCGTAGCGGTCGCCTCGGCGGACGAGGTCCTGGTGGGAGGCGATCTCGACCAGACGGCCGTGCTCGAGCACCGCGACGCGGTCGGCGCGCTCCGCCGTCGAGAGCCGGTGCGCGATCGTGATCGTCGTCCGCCCGCGCGCGAGCGCGGCGATGGCCTGCTCGACGGCGGCCTCGGTGCGCGGGTCGAGGGACGAGGTGGCCTCGTCGAGCACGACGACGCTCGGGCCGATGAGCGCGACGCGCGCGATCGAGACGAGCTGCCGCTCGCCGGAGGAGAGCCGCACGCCGCGTGAGCGGACGTCGGTGGCGAGGCCGTCCGGCAGGGCGTCGAAGCGGTCGAGACAGCCGATCGCGCGCAGCGCGTCGCGCACGTCGTCGTCGGTCGCCTCGGGCCGGGCCAGCCGGACGTTGTCGGCGATCGTCCCGGCGAAGAGATGCCCTTCCTGCGCGACCGCCACGATGCGGCGCCGCAGGTCGTCGAGCGGCGCGTCGCGGAGGTCGACGCCGCCGAACGTCACGCGCCCGGCATTCGGGTCGTACGTGCGCACGAGGAGCTTCGCCAGCGTCGACTTGCCGGCCCCGGTCGCGCCGACCACGGCCAGGTGCTCGCCCGGCTCGACGCGCAGGGTGAGGTCGACGACGGCCGGCCGCTCGGGGTCGTAGCCGAAGGTGGCGTGCTCCACCGCGAGCACGCCGCTCGCCGGCAGCGGCGTCGACCCGCCGACGACGGTCGGCCGCTCCTGCAGCAGCGCCGCGATCTTCAGCAGCGCCGCGCGTCCCGCCTGGAACTGGCTGTACCAGTCGCCCAGCCGGGCGATCGGGTCGAAGAGCGAGACGAGGTAGAGCGCGAACGCGACGACGGTGCCGACCGACACGCGCCCGTGCCGGTGCAGGTAGCCGCCGACCACCACCACCGCGGCGGTCGCGAGCGACTGCGCGAACGCGATCATCGGGAAGAAGCCGATGTTGACGAGCGAGATGCGCCGCCATGCGCGGATCTGCGCCAGGGAGCTGCGGCGGTACTCGGCGTAGAGGTCCTTCTCGCGCCCGAACGACTGCACCACCCGGACGCCCGTCAGTCCCTCCTGGAGCTCCGAGACGGTGTCGGCCACGCGGTCGCGCAGCTGCATGAACGCCGGCCGCGACCGCTTCCCGTACCGGACCGACGACCACGCCAGCACGGGCACCGCGACGAGGAGGACGAGCGACAGCTCGGGCGAGAGCACGACCAGGATCACGCCGGTGACGACGAGCAGCAGCCCCGAGCCGATCACCTCGATCAGCACCTGCCGCGTGAACTCCGTGAGCGTCTGCACGTCCGCCGTCAGCCGCGACACGAGCACGCCCGTCCGCTCCCCCTCGAAGAACGGCAGGGAGAGCTGGTGCAGCTTGTCGTAGGCTGCGACGCGCAGGTCGCCGAGGAACCGCTCGCCGGCGCGCGCGGTCGCGAGCACGATCACGCGCTCGAGCACGGGCCGCACGACCAGCAGCACGAGGAAGATCCCCGCGGCGACGTCGATCGGCGTGACGTCGTGCCGGGCGACGCCCCGGTCGATCGCCACCTTGGCCAGCAGGGGCGCCGCGAGCTGGATCGCGGTCGCGCCGACCATCGCCAGCGCGGCGGCGAGGAGCAGCCGCCGGTAGGGCCGGAGCATGGGCCAGATCGTCTCGCGCATCAGGCGGCCGCCTCGGCCTGCAGCGCGAGCAGCGTGCGGTACCGGGGCGACCGCGCCGCCAGCTCCGCGTGCGTGCCGAGCTCGACGACGCGGCCCTCGTCGACGACGGCGACGCGGTCGGCGAGCGCGATCGTCGCGGGCCGGTGTGCGATGACGAGCGTCGTGCGCCCGCGCATCACCTCGCGCAGCGCCTCGCGGATCTCGTGCTCCTTCGTCGCGTCGACCGCCGACGTCGCGTCGTCGAGGATCAGCACCTGGGGATCGGCGGCGATGGCGCGGGCGATGGCGAGGCGCTGGCGCTGCCCGCCCGAGAGCGAGAGGCCGCGCTCGCCCAGCACCGTGTCGTAGCCGTGCGGCAGCCGCTCGACGAACTCGTGCGCACCCGCGAGCCGCGCGGCCTCCTCGATCTGGGTGTCGTCGGGATCGGCCAGCCCGAACCCGACGTTGCCGCGGACGGTGTCGCCGAACAGGAACGTGTCCTCGAAGACGAGGCCGACCGTCCGCCGGAGATCGGGAAGCGCGAGCCGGCGGACGTCCACGCCGCCGATGCGGACGCTGCCGCTCTCGGGGTCGTAGAAGCGCGCCAGGAGGGCCGCCGCGGTTGTCTTGCCCGAGCCGGTGGCCCCGACGAGCGCGAGCGACGTGCCGGCCGGCACCTCGAGCGTGAAGCCGTCGAGCACGGGGCGCCCGTCCTCGTACGAGAAGCGGACGTCCTCGAAGCTCACGTCGGCCCGCGCGGGGACGGGGAGCGGCTCGGCGGGCGCGAGCACGGCGGGCTCGGAGCGGAGCACCTCGACCACGCGCGCGCCCGCGGCGAACGCGCGCTGCGCCGTGCCGACGCGCTGGCCGATCGTGCGCAGGGGCGCGACGAGCATCGTCAGGTAGACGCTGAACGCCGCGAACGTGCCGACGGTGATGTCGCCGTGGAGCGCGCGGTGGCCGCCCCACCACAGCACGACGAGGATGCCGACGAGGGGCAGCGCTTCGAGCGCGGGCAGGAAGACCGCGTCGACGGCGGCCACGTCGAGGCCGCGGCGGACGACGTCGTCCGACGCCGCGCGGAAGCGGGCGCGGAGCGCGGCGTCGGCGCCGAGACCCTTGACCACGCGCATCCCGGCGATCGTCTCCTCGGCCAGCGCGGTCGTGTCGCCGAGCTCCTCCTGGAGGGCGCGCGTCGTGCGGGCGTAGCGGGTCGAGTAGCGGCCGAAGCCGAGCGAGAGCAGCGGCAGGGGCGCCAGGACGGCGACGGCGAGCCGCCAGTCGATGGCCAGCAGGACGGCCGAGACGCCGACGATCGTCAGGACGTAGCCGACGGTATGGCCGATCGCGTCGAAGAAGCGGCCGACGAGCTGGCCGTCGTTCGCCGCGCGCGAGATCAGCTCGCCGGCGCCGACGCGGTCGTGGTAGCGCGCGTCGAGCTCGAGCGCGCGGCGGAAGATGCCGTCGCGGACGGCGGACTCGGCGATCGCGTAGTTGCGGATCGCCAGGAAGTGGCGCAGCCCGCCCGACGCCGCCTCGACCACGCCGAGCGCCGCGATGCCGGCGCATGACCAAACGAGCGCCGACCTGTCGCCGTCGACGAGGCCCGCGTCGATCGCGTGGCGGACGAGCAGCGGGGAGAGGACGGCCGCGGCCTGCCAGCTGAGCCCGGCGAGCACGGCGAGGGCGACGCCGCCGCGCAGGCGCCGGACGAGACTCCAGACGTACTCCGGACCCGGCTGCACGAATCAGGTCGTCAACGACTCAGCAGAGGCAGCCCGGGCACTCCTTGACCGTAACCGGACCGTCAAGTCGTCACTGCACCCCCGCTGCGGGCACACTCAGCAGGTGACCGCGTCCCTCGCCGACCGCTTCCCGCGCCCGTCCGTGATGGGCGTCCTCAACGTCACCCCCGACTCGTTCTCGGACGGCGGCCTGCACCTCCGTCCCGAGGCGGCGGTCGCCGCCGGGCGGCGCATGCTCGAGGAGGGCGCCGCGATCCTCGACGTCGGCGGCGAGTCGACGAGGCCCGGCTCGGAGGGCGTCACGCTGGACGAGGAGCTGCGGCGGGTCGTCCCGGTGCTCGAGGGGCTGGCGGGCGCGCCGATCTCGATCGACACCTCGAAGGCGGAGGTCGCGCGCCGAGCGCTCGACCTCGGCGCCGAGCTCGTCAACGACGTGACCGCGCTGCGTGGGGATCCCGAGCTCGCCGGCGTCGTCGCCGAGCGGGGCGCCTACGTGTGCCTGATGCACATGCGCGGCGCGCCGCGGACGATGCAGGTCGACCCGGTCTACGACGACGTCGTCTCGGAGGTGAAGCGGTTCCTCGAGGAGCGGCTCGCGTTCGCGGTCGAGCAGGGGGTGGACGAACGGCTCGTGTGCCTCGACCCGGGCATCGGCTTCGGCAAGACCGCCGCCCACAACTTCGAGCTCGTCCGCCGGCTCGACGAGCTCGTCGCGCTCGGCCGGCCCGTCCTCGTCGGCTTCTCGCGCAAGAGCTCGCTCGGCCGGCTCCTCGGCGACCCGGCCGCCACGACGGGGTCGACCGCCGCGTCGGTCGGGGTCGCCGTGGCGGCGTTCGAGCGCGGCGCGAGCATCCTCCGCGTGCACGACGTGCGCGAGCACGTCGAGGCGCTCGCCGCCGCGAAGGCGGTGGTCGGCGCGTGATCGTCGAGCTCGAGGGCGTGCAGCTCCACGGCTACCACGGGGTCAACGAGGCGGAGCGGCGCCTCGGGCAGACGTTCCTCTACGACGTGCGGCTCGACGTGGGCGAGCGGGGCGTCGACGACCGGATCGAGGGCGCGGTCGACTACCGGCTCGTCGTAGAGGCGATCCGGGAGGTCAACGACCGGCGCTTCGACCTGATCGAGGCGCTCGCCGCCGCCGTCGCCGACGAGCTCGAGCGCCGCTTCGCCCCCGCGGCGCTCCGCGTGCGGGTGCGCAAGCCGGAGGTGAAGCCGGCCGGCGCGACGGTCGTGCACGCGGCGGCCGTCGTCGAGAGAGGCCCCGCCGGGCGGCCGTGACGACGGCGTACGTGGCGCTGGGGTCGAACCTCGGCGACCGGGAGGCGGCGATCCGGCGAGCCGCAGAGCTGATCGGCGCCCGGCGGCTGTCGACGATCCGCGAGACGGAGCCGTGGGGCTACGCCGACCAGCCGCGGTTCCTCAACGCGGTCGCCGAGGTCGAGACGGAGCTCGGGCCGCGGGCGCTGCTGGAGCGGCTCCTGGCCGTCGAGCGCAAGCTGGGCCGCGAGCGGACCGGGCCGCGCTACGGGCCGCGGACGATCGACCTCGACCTGCTCGTCCACGGCGACGCGACGGTGTCCGAGCCCGGCCTGGAGGTGCCGCATCCGCGGCTCGCCGAACGGCTGTTCGTCCTCGAGCCGCTCGCCGAGCTCGCTCCCGCCCTCGCGATCCCGGGGGCGGGGACGGTCCAGGAGCTCCTACGAGGGCTACAATCCGGGGCGTGAGCCACCTCGACGAGCTCGACGAGTTCGAGGCCGAGGCCGAGCTGCGGCTGAAGAAGGAGTACAGCGCGGTCTTCGGTCTCTTCCGGTACTGCGTTCTCACGCAGGACGCGACCTACCTCTGCAACAAGCTCGACCTCCAGTACGTCCCGCAGCCCAGCTACCCCTTCTTCCACCTGCGGATGGACGACGTGTGGGTGTGGGACAAGAACCGCCCGACGCGCATGATCCCGCGCGCCGAGGTCTACACCTCGAGCGACGTGACGATCGAGGAGCTGCGCGGCGAGGGCGACGAGCCGGTCCTCACGCCCGAGGCGCTCGCGAAGCGCATCGGCGAGGGCCGCAGCGAGATCGAAGACCTGTAGGAGCGCGATGCGACCCGTTAGGGTCGTCTTGTGCTCCTGGCGATCGACGTCGGCAACACGCAGACCGTCTTCGGCCTCTTCGACGGCGAGGTGCTGGTCGACCAGTTCCGGGTCGCCACCGACCGCACCCACACGGGCGACGAGCTGGCCGTCCTGCTGCGGGCGTTCGTCGACCTGACGACCCTCGACGGGATCGTCCTCTCGTCGACGGTGCCCGCGCTCGTGCGCGAGTACGAGGGCTTTGCCGCGCGGTGGGTCGCGGTGGAGCTGCTCGTGCTGGCGCCGGGCGTGGAGACGGGCATCCCGATCCGCTACGACGACCCGCGCGAGGTCGGCCCCGACCGGATCGCGAACGCCGTCGCCGCGCGCGCGATCTACGGCAGTCCGGTGATCGTCGTCGACTTCGGGACGTCGACGAACTTCGACATCGTCTCGACCGCCGGCGAGTACCTCGGCGGCGTGCTCGCCCCGGGGATCGAGGTGTCGATGGACGCGCTCTTCGCCCGCGCCGCGCGGCTCGTGAAGGTGCCGTTCGAGGCGCCGGAGAACGTGATCGGCAAGACGACCACGCAGGGGCTCCAGTCCGGGATGGTCTACGGCTTCGCCGGCCAGGTGGACGGCATCGCCGACCGCATCCGAGAGGAGCTGGACGCCCCGGACGCCCCGGTCGTCGCCACGGGCGGCCTGGCGACCCTGATCTCGCCCCATTCCCGCACGATCGAGCTGGTCGACCAGGAGCTGACGCTGAAAGGCCTGCGCATGATCTGGCAGCTCAACCACGAGCGCTAGCCGAGGGCCGACCCGTTCCGACCTTGTGTTGAGTCAACACAAAGTCGGTTCCGGCCCGGCACCCACGCCTAGCGAAGGTGCCCCTCCCGGCTATCCACCGCCGTAGATCGAGATCGGGAGCGAGTCGAGGAGCACCTCGTCCTGCGGGTCCGGGACCTCGCGGAGGAGGCGCTCCAGGACGAAGCGGGCGCCGGGGGCGGCCTCGAGCAGGCGTGCCTCGACCGCGGCGATCGTCGGGAGCGTGACGAGCTCCTGCTTGAACGGGCGCGGGAAGCGGCCGCGGCCGAGGTACCAGCCGTAGAACTTCTTCAGGAAGCCGGTGGCGCGCTGCTCGCCCAGCTCGCGCACGGTCTCGCGGACGAAGAGGAGCAGCTCCGCGACGACCTCCTCGCGGCTCGGCTCGGCGTCGTCGCCCATGATCTCGCGCAGCGCCCACGGGTTGCCCTGCGCGGCCCGGCCGACCATGACGGCCGCGGCGCCCGTCGTCGCGAGCACCGCCTGGGCGCGGGCGCGCGAGGTGATGTCGCCGGACGCGATCACCGGCACGTCGACGAGCGAGACCAGCTCCGCGGTGAGGGAGTGGTCGGCGACCCCGGTGTACATCTGCTTCGCGGAGCGCGGGTGCAGTGTCAGCGTCGCCGCGCCGGCCTCGACGAGGCGCGGGCCCACCTCGAGGCACGTGCGCGAGCCGTTGTCGAGGCCGCGCCGCATCTTCACCGACACCGGCAGCGAGGTCGCCCCGGCGACCGCCTCGACGAGCCGGCAGGCGTGGTCGGGGTCGTCGAGCAGCGACGCACCGGCCCCCGTCTTCGTCACCTTCCGCACCGGGCAGCCGAAGTTCATGTCGACGATGTCCGCGCCGGCGTCCTCCACCATGCGTGCGGCCTCGGCCATCGCGGCCGGATCCGAGCCGAAGATCTGGATCGCGAGCGGGTGCTCGTCGCTCGCTACGCGCAGGTAGCCGAGCGTCCGCTCGTTGCGGTGCTGGATGCCGGCCACGGAGACCATCTCCGAGCAGACGAGACCGGCGCCGAACCGCCGTCCCTGGCGGCGGAACGCCTGCACGCT
>DASZWI010000224.1:0-5077 GCA_035546715.1 Gaiellaceae bacterium
AAGGGCGCGTCCGGCGACCCGAACGCGCAGCTCCCGGCCGTGCACACGTTCCAGACCGTCTCCGCCGCCGACGCGGGCGGCGTCTCGTACGCCTTCGGCTCGTACTCGCTCTCCGTCGCCGCCCAGCCGCAGGTGGCGGACGGCGCCGACCCGGCCCTGAACGACCCGCCGGCGTCGTTCGACCGGACGAGGGCGTACTCGCTCGCGAACTTCAACCTCGAGAACCTCTACGACGACCGCGACGATCCGTTCGACGGGTGCGACTTCGCCGGCAACGCCGGCTGCCCGGGCGTCTCGCCGCCGTTCGACTACGTCCCGGCCTCGGACGCGGAGTACCAGACGCGGCTCGCCGCGATCGCCCGTCAGATCGTCGCCGACCTGCACGGGCCCGACGTGGTCGCGGTCGCCGAGGCCGAGGACCAGGACATCTGCACGATCGAGAGCTGGCAGCTCGTCTGCGGCACGACGAACGACGCCGACGGCAAGCCCGACACGCTCGAGGAGCTGACGGTGCGGATCCACGATCTCGGCGGGCCCGACTACACCGCCGCGAACGACCGCGACGGCGCCGACGCGCGCGGGATCGTGTCGGGCTTCCTGTTCCGCACCGACCGGGTCGAGCTGATCCCGGCGGCGGCGGGCGACGCCGTGCTCGGCTCCTCGCCGGCGGTGCAGTATCGCGGCACGCCGCTGCCGTACGACAGGGACGTCTCGAACCCGAAGGCGCTGAACGCCGTCCTGCCGGCCGACGTCGACACCTCGACGGGCCACGACGGCTCGAACGTGTTCACGCGGGCCGCCCAGGTCGCCCACCTGCGCGTCTGGCGGACGGCGCCCGGGAAGAGCACCTTCACCGACCTGTGGGTGGCGGCGAACCACTTCACCTCCGGGCCGGACACGAGCGTCGGCCAGCGCCGCGAGCAGGCCGCCTACAACGCGGCGATCGTCGGGGCGATCCAGGGCGAGGAGCCGGACGCGAAGGTGATGGTCGCCGGCGACCTGAACGTCTACCCGCGGCCGGACGACCCGTTCCCGCCGCCGAACACGAGCGACCAGCTCGCGCCGCTCTACGACGCCGGCCTCGCGGACCTGTACGACGCGGTCCTCCAGGACGACCCGGCGGCGGCCTACTCCTACGACTACCAGGGGCAGGCGCAGGACCTCGACCACGAGCTCGTGACGAAGGCGCTCGACGACGACCTCGTCACGGTGAACGAGGCCCACATCAACGCCGACTGGACGGCGGGCGCCTCGCTCGCGGAGAACCGCGGCACCTCCGACCACGACCCGATGGTCTCCCGCTGGTCGGCGCTCCCCACGGTGCTCTCGCTCGAGGCGCTCGTCACGTGGGAGCAGGAGCAGGGCGCGTTCCGCAGGTCCGCGACCGCGAAGCGGCTGCTCGCGGAGCTCCAGGCGGCCCAGACGCTCGTCGCCCGCGGCAAGCCCAGGCTGGCGGCCGCGCCGGTGCTCCTCTTCGTCGCCGACCTGAAGACGCTCGGCCGGCTCGACGTCTCCCCGGCCGCGCGCACGGCGCTCTCGGCCGAGGGGACGCTGCTCGCGAAGACGCTGGCGAGCTAGCGGCGACCCAGCTGCCCGGGACGCGGGAGATCCACGTCTCGCGTCCCGGGCCTGCCGTCCGGCGCAATCCGCCGCCGGCTCGGTCCCGTATCTCCGGCACCTAACAATCCGGGCGAGAGTGAGTCGTATCGGAGGACAGGCTCGACCGGGCTATACTTCGCGGCCGCTTTGGTTACCAACGATCTCATCCAATCCGAGCCCGGCGTCTGGGTCGAAGGCCCAGACGGCGAGCTGATCCCCGACTACGAGTCGACCTTCCCCGAGATCAACGAGGGGCAGGTCGTCCACGGCACCGTCGTCCGCGTCGACAAGGACGAGGTCCTCGTCGATATCGGCTACAAGTCGGAAGGCGTCATCCCCGTCTCCGAGCTCTCGATCCGCCGGTCGGTCAACCCGGCCGACGAGGTCTCGCTCGGCGACGAGATCGACGCGCTCGTCCTCACCAAGGAGGACGCCGAGGGTCGCCTGATCCTCTCCAAGAAGCGTGCGCGCTTCGAGCTGGCCTGGAAGAACATCGAGGGCGCTGCCGAGTCCGGCGAGCCTGTCAACGGCCGCGTCATCGAGGTCGTCAAGGGCGGCCTCATCCTCGACCTCGGCGTCCGCGGCTTCCTGCCCGCGTCGCTGGTAGACATCCGCCGTGTCCAGGATCTGGACGAGTTCCTCGGCCAGGAGCTGCGCGCGAAGGTCATCGAGCTCAACCGCTCGCGCAACAACGTCGTGCTCTCGCGCCGCGCGGTGCTCGAGGAGGAGCGCAAGGACCAGCGCCAGAAGATCCTCGACCGCCTGCAGCCCGGCGACGTCGTCACCGGCACGATCTCCAACATCGTCGACTTCGGCGCCTTCGTCGACCTCGACGGTATGGACGGCCTCATCCACATCTCCGAGCTCTCGTGGTCGCACGTCAACCACCCGAGTGAGGTGCTGGAGATCGGCCAGGAGGTCAGCGTCAAGGTGCTCGACATCGACCGCGAGCGCCAGCGCATCTCGCTCGGCCTCAAGCAGACGCAGAGCGACCCGTGGCAGCAGGTGCTCGAGAGCTACCACGAGGGCGACGTCGTCGAGGGCCGCGTGACGAAGGTCGTCACCTTCGGCGCGTTCGTCGAGATCCTGCCGGGCGTCGAGGGCCTCGTGCACATCTCGGAGCTCGCGCAGCACCACGTCGAGAACCCGCGCGAGATCGTCTCGCAGGGCCAGCCCGTCAACGTGAAGATCATCGAGGTCGACGGCGACCGCCGCCGGCTCTCGCTCTCGCTCAAGCGCGTCGAGGACACCGATCCGGTGCAGCCGCGGGCGGACGGCGGGGAGTCGGTGCACGCCCGGCCGAACCTCGACCTGTCGGAGGACGTCTTCGCGGAGGCCACGACGGCCGAGGACGACGTCGAGGTCACGGACGAGGCCGCGATCGTCGAAGGGGACGTCGTCGAGGACGACGCCGCCGGCGAGGTCGCCGAGGTCGAGCCCGAGCCCGTCGCCGAGGTCGCGCCCGCGGTCGAGGACGAGCCGGCCGAGCCGGTCGAGTCGGAGGCGGCGCCCGCCGCCGCCGACGACGAGGCAGCCGCCGCCGACGAGGAGTGAGCCGCCCCGTCGCCGTCGCGATCACCGGCGGCATCGGAGCAGGCAAGAGCGAGGCGCTGAGGGCGTTCGCGCGGCACGGCGCGGCGACCGTCTCGAGCGACGAGATCGTCCACCACCTGCTGCGCCGCGACGCGGTGCGGGAGGCCATCGTCGCGCGCATGGGCAACGGCATCGTCTCGCCCGAGGACGGCGAGATCGACCGCCGCGCCCTCGCGACCGTCGTCTTCAACGACCGCGAGGCGCTCGCCTGGCTCGAGCAGCTCCTCCATCCGCTCGTCACCGCGGAGTACCTGCAGTGGCGCGACGACCTCGCCGCCCTGCCGAACGCGCCGCAGGTGTGCGTCACCGAGGTGCCGCTGCTGTACGAGTCGGGCGGCGACGCGCGGTTCGACAAGGTCGTGGTGATCACCGCGCCGAGCAAGCTCCGCCGCGCGCGATCGGCCGTCACCGGGATCGACGAGCGGGAGCTGCGCCTGCTGCCGGAGAAGGAGAAGGTCGCGCGGGCCGACTACGCGTACGTGAACACCGGTAGCGTCGAGGAGCTGGACGCGTTCGTCGGGTCCGTCATGCACGATCTGACGGGTTGAGGCGGCTCCTCTTCCTCATCGCGATCGCGGCGGCGCTCGGTGTTGCGTTCCTCGTCGTCGACCGGACCCAGCCGTCCTGGTACCTCCGGCTCCGCTATCCGCTCCACTACGCCGCGTACGTCCGCGCCCACGCGCGGGAGAACCACCTCGATCCGGCGTTCCTCGCGGCCGTCATCGACTCGGAGTCGAAGTTCGACGCGGACGCGCAGTCGAGCTCGGGCGCGATCGGGCTCATGCAGCTCACGCCGGCGACCGCGAGGGGGATCGCGATCCGCACCGGCGGGTCGGCGTTCCGCATGGACGACCTCTACAACCCGGAGATCAACATCCGCTACGGGGCGTGGTACCTGCGCAACCTGTTCCGCAAGTACGGCGACGAGCGGCTCGTGCTGGCCGCCTACAACGCGGGCCAGGGCAACGTCGACCGCTGGCGGCGCGAGGGCGAGCCGATCCAGTTCCCGGAGACACGGGCCTACGTCGACCGGGTCGAGCACCTGAAGACGCTGTACCGCAAGGCCTGGCACAACGAGCTGGGACTGACGTGAACCTCGAGCAGACGGCGCTCGAGATCGCGGAGAACGCGAACACGTACACGCCGCTCGGTCCGGGCGAGGAGCGGATCGCCGTCGAGCGCTACGTGCTCTGGCTCGGGGCGGGGGACGACCCGCACCTGAACGTCGCGCAGCGCTTCCGGTTCCGGGCCGGCGAGCTGGACGAGGTGCGCGCCGAGATCCACGGGCACCTGCGCGAGCGCGGCCGGGCGGCGTGCACGTGGGAGGTGGGAACGCACGCGTCGCCGCCCGATCTGGTCGAGCGGCTGCACGCGCTCGGGCTCGTCGACGACGAGCCGGACGACCTGGCGATCGGGATGGTGCTCACGGCTCCGCCGGCCGTCGAGGCGCCCGGCGACGTCGAGGTGCGCGTCGCAAGGACGCCGGGCGAGCTGCTCGCCGCCGAGCGGATCGCGGCGGCGGCCTTCGGCGGCCCTGAGCCGGTCGAGCCGCCGCCGTACCGCGGGCCGGACAACCTCGTCTACGTCGCGTACGCGGACGGCACGCCGATCGCGCGCGCGTCGGCGTCGTACGGGCCGAAGGCGGTGTCGCTGTTCGGCGGCGCGACGCTTCCCGAGGCGCGCGGGCGGGGCGCGTACCGCGCGCTCGTCGCCGCCCGCTGGCGCGACGCCGTCGAGCGCGGCACGCCCGTGCTGGTCACGCAGGCGGGCGCCATGTCCCGCCCGATCCTCGCCCGGGTCGGCTTCCGCGAGGTCTGCGAGATCCGCATCCTCGTCGACCGGTTCTAGGGCCGACCGTTCCAACCGGGGTCAGACCCGGGTCTGA
>DASZWI010000225.1:0-22126 GCA_035546715.1 Gaiellaceae bacterium
GGACCGGCTCACCGTGTCGCGGGCGCGCAAGATCCAGCGCTTCCTGTCGCAGCCGAACTTCGTCGCCGAGCAGTTCACCGGCACGCCGGGCCAGTACGTCAAGCTCGAGGACACGATCCGCGGCTTCCGCGAGATCCTCGAGGGCCAGCACGACGACCTGCCGGAGCAGGCCTTCTACATGGTCGGCCCGATCGAGGGCGCGGTCGAGCGGGCCAAGCAGATGGCCGGCGCGGCCGCCTAGCCGGAGCGGTCGGATGCCCGGCACCGGCAGGGTCTTCTCGGTCTCGCTCGTCACCCCGGACGGGGCGGCGTTCGAGGGCGAGGCGGAGATGATCGTCGTCCCCGGCGCGGCCGGCGAGATCGGCGTGCTCGCACGGCACGCGCCGCTGATCGCGACGCTGAAGGCGGGCTCGACCCGCATCCACCTGCCGGGCGACGAGGTGCGCGAGTACGCCACCGGCCCGGGCTTCTTCCAGGTGCTCCAGGACCGGGCGATCGCGCTCGTGGACGACGCCGTGCGCGCGATCGAGGTCGACGAGGTGCGGGCCCGCGAGCAGCTCGAAGCCGCCCAGGCGGAGCTGCAGAGGATCGAGAGCGGCGAGTCGACCGCCGACCGCTGGCAGGTCGAGCAGCGGATCGCGCACGCCGAGAACCAGCTCGCGGTGGCGGGCCGGCCCTAGGTTTGGGACGGTCGGCGAAACGCGCCTGAGGCGCGTTTCGCTAGAGGGCGTCGGCCGCGGGCCGGCTCGGGCGGTATGAGCGAGCAGTCGCGGACCCACGTACCTGGTACAGCGCACCGCACCGTTGCGACGTGCGGTTCGGGTTCGTGCGCTGTACCAGGTACGCAGGGTTGCGCCCCGCGGTACGCTGTCTGTCCCGGACAGCTTTGACGAGCAGCTTGGCGACCGGGTCACCAAACGCCTAAAGCGCCCGCACTCGCGGGCGGGGAATGACCCGGAGGTGCGGATGAGCGTGGCAGACGAGATCAGGGCCCTCGCGGAGGAGCGGGTCCTCGTGCTGGACGGGGCGTGGGGGACGATGATCCACGGCGCGGGGCTGGTCCCGTCCGACTACGCGGGCCACCTGTTCGCCGACCACTCGCTCGACGTCACCGGCGACCCCGACGTCCTCAACCTGACGCGCCCCGACGTCGTCCGCTCGATCCACGACGCCTACCTCGCGGCGGGCGCCGACATCACGACGACCAACACCTTCACGGCGACGTCGATCGGGCAGGCCGACTACGGCCTCGAGGCGCACGTGTACGACCTCAACGTCGCGGGCGCGCGCATCGCGCGCGAGGCGGCCGACGCGGCGGAGGGGCGGCGGTTCGTCGCCGGCTCGGTCGGCCCGCTGAACGTGACGCTCTCGCTCAGCCCGCGCGTCGACGACCCGGGCTTCCGCACCCACACCTTCGCGCAGGTGCAGGAGTCGTACGCCGAGCAGATCCGCGGGCTCGTCGAGGGCGGCGTCGACCTCCTGCTGCTCGAGACGAACTTCGACACGCTGAACGCCAAGGCGGCGATCGCCGCCGCCCGGCAGGTCGCGCCGGAGGTGCCGCTCTGGATCAGCGCGACGATCGTCGACCTCTCCGGCCGCATGCTGACGGGCCAGACGATCGAGGCGTTCTGGACGTCCGTCGAGCACGCCGACCCGCTGATCGTGGGCGTCAACTGCTCGCTCGGCGCGGCCGAGATGCGCCCCTACGTCGCGGAGCTGTCGCGCCTCGCGCCGTGCCTGCTCTCCTGCCACCCGAACGCCGGCCTGCCGAACGCCTTCGGCGGCTTCGACGAGACGCCCGAGATCACGTCGAGGCTCCTGCGCGAGCTCGGCGAGGAGGGCTTCCTCAACGTCGCCGGCAGCTGCTGCGGCTCGACTCCCGACCACACCAGGGCCATTGCGGACATGGCCAAGGGACTGTCCCCCAGACGTGTCCCGGCGAGACGAGCGACGTCTCGCTTCAGCGGCCTCGAGACGTTCGAGATCGGCGAGGACACGGGCTTCGTGCTGATCGGCGAGCGGACGAACGTCACCGGCTCGGCCCGCTTCCGCCGGCTGGTCGAGGCCGGCGACTTCGCCGCCGCGACCGAGGTCGCGCTGGAGCAGGTGCGCGGCGGCGCCAACATCCTCGACGTGAACATGGACGCCGACCTGCTCGAGTCCGAGGAGGCCATGGCGACGTTCCTGAACGTCGTCGGCACCGAGCCCGAGATCGCCCGGCTGCCGATCATGATCGACAGCTCGCGCTGGTCGGTGCTCGAGGCCGGCCTCGGCTGCCTCCAGGGGAAGGGCATCGTCAACTCGATCTCGCTCAAGGAGGGCGAGGAGGAGTTCCTCCGCCAGGCGCGCCGCGTGCGCGACTTCGGCGCGGGCGTCGTCGTGATGGCGTTCGACGAGGAGGGCCAGGCGACCGACGTCGAGCGCCGCGTCGCCATCTGCGAGCGGGCGTACCGGCTGCTCGTGGACGAGGTCGGCTTCCCGCCCGAGGACATCGTCTTCGACCCGAACATCCTCGCCGTCGCCACGGGCATGGAGGAGCACGACGACTACGCCCGCGCGTTCATCGAGAGCCTGCCGCTGATCAAGGAGCGCTGCCCCGGCGCACGCACCTCGGGCGGCATCTCGAACCTCAGCTTCAGCTTCCGCGGCAACGACGTCGTCCGCGAGGCGATGCACGCCGCGTTCCTCTACCACGCGATCCGCGCCGGCCTCGACATGGGCATCGTCAACGCCGGCCAGCTCGCCGTGTACGAGGATCTCGACCCGGAGCTGCGCGAGCGCGTCGAGGACGTGATCTGGAACCGCCGCCCCGACGCGACCGAGCGGCTGGTCGAGATCGCAGAGCGGGTGCGCGGGGAGGGGACGAAGCGCGAGCTCGACCTGTCCTGGCGCGAGCAGCCCGTCGGCAAGCGCCTGGAGCACGCGCTCGTGCACGGCATCGTCGACTACGTCGAGGAGGACACCGAGGAGGCGCGCCGGTCGATGGAGCGCCCGCTCGACGTGATCGAGGGGCCGCTGATGGACGGCATGCGCGTCGTCGGCGACCTGTTCGGGTCGGGCCGGATGTTCCTGCCGCAGGTGGTCAAGTCCGCGCGCGTGATGAAGCGCGCCGTCGCCTATCTCCAGCCGTACATGGAGGCCGAGAAGGGCGAGCTGCGCCGCGCCCAGGGCAAGGTGCTGCTCGCCACCGTCAAGGGCGACGTGCACGACATCGGCAAGAACATCGTCGGCGTCGTGCTCGGCTGCAACGACTACGAGGTGCTCGACCTGGGCGTCATGGTCCCGGCCGAGACGATCCTCGACACCGCGCTGCGGGAGGAGGTCGACGTGGTCGGCCTGTCCGGCCTGATCACGCCGTCGCTCGACCAGATGGTCGCGGTGGCAGGCGAGATGGAGCGCCGCGGGCTGGAGCTGCCCCTGCTCGTCGGCGGCGCCACCACGTCACGGCAGCACACCGCTGTGAAGATCGCCCCGGCCTACTCGCACGAGACGGTCCACGTCCTCGACGCGAGCCGCGTCGTCGACGTGGTCCAGCAGCTCCTCGACCCGGCGCGGCGCCACGAGCTCGACCGCACGAACCGCGAGCTCCAGGAGCGGCTGCGCGTCCAGCACGCCGAGAAGGTGCGCCGGCCGCTCCTGCCGCTCGAGAGCGCCCGCGCGAACCGGGACGCCGTGCCGTTCGACGACCTGCCCGAGCCGCCGTTCGAGGGCACGCGCATCGTCGAGCCCTCGCTCGAGGAGCTCGTCCCGGTCATCGATTGGCAGTTCTTCTTCCACGCCTGGGACCTGAAGGGCAAGTTCCCGGCGATCCTCGACAACCCCGCGGCGCGCGAGCTCTACGACGACGCGCTCGGCATCCTCGACGGGATCGTCCAGGACGCGGCGCTCCAGGCCCGCGGCGTGTACGGGTTCTGGCCGGCGCACGCCGAGGGCGACGACGTGCTGGCGAACGGCACGCGCTTCTCGTTCCTGCGCCAGCAGGCCGACCACGGCGGGGACGGACGGCCGAACCGCTGCCTCGCCGACTACGTTGCCCCTGCCGGCGACGCCCTCGGGGCCTTCGCGGTCGGCGTCCACGGGGCCGAGGAGCTCGCCGAGGTGTACCGCGCCGAGCACGACGACTACAAGGCGATCGTCGTGAAGGCGCTCGCCGACCGGCTCGCCGAGGCGTTCGCGGAGTGGCTCCACCAGCGGGCGCGGCGCGAGTGGTACGCGCCGGACGAGCACCTGAGCTCGGACGACCTGGTGGCGGAGCGCTACCGCGGCATCCGGCCGGCGTTCGGCTACCCGGCGTGCCCCGACCACAGCGAGAAGCCGAAGCTGTTCGAGCTGCTCGGCGCCGAGCGGGTCGGCCTCGCGCTGACGGAGAGCTTCGCGATGACACCTCCCGCGGCGGTGAGCGGGATCTACCTCGCGCACCCGCAGGCCCGCTACTTCGCGGTCGGCCGCATCGGCGAGGACCAGCTTGCCGACTACGCCGCGCGGCGCGGGGTGCCGGTGGAGACGGCGCGCCGCTGGCTGGCGCATAGCCTTTCGTAGGTCCGGACCCGCCCTGGCCGAGGGTCGTGGTCGCCCTCCGCCGACTCGGCTATCCTGGCGAGGCGGGCGCCCCACGAGGGCGCCGCAGCGTTTATGCGGACGACACTGAAGAGAGGCGTCGGGCGCGGAGCGAGCGCCAACGGGAACGGGCGGGCCAAGCTTCCGCCGTCTCCGCCGCCCCGCGTGACGACGTACATGCAGCCGCCCCCTCCGCGGCGCTCCGCGTTCGCCGTCATGCGCAAGGTGCTGCTGGTCGTGGCGCTGCTCGCGATCGCGCTCGGCGCGGGCATCGGCGGGGGCGTCTACCTCTACTTCCACCAGTCGGTCTCCGCCGTCCAGGCGCGCTCCAAGGGCGTCGTCAAGGCCGAGAAGTCGCTCGCCGCCGTGCCGTCGGCCGACAAGGCGGCGATCGCGCTCGTGATCGGCTACGACCACCGCGCGAACGAGGCGAAGGGCCTGCCGTCGCTGTCGGACACGCTGATGCTGATCCGGGCCGACCCGGTGACGAAGACGATCTCGCTCCTCTCGTTCCCGCGCGACCTCGAGGTGCCGATCTACTGCGGCCCGACCCCGTCCGGCACCGACCGCATCAACTCCGCCTACTCGCGCTGCGGCGAGAAGGGGACGGTCGAGACGATCAAGCACCTGACCGGGCTCCCGATCAACTACCTCATCACCGTCAACTTCCACGGCTTCAAGGAAGTGGTCAACAAGCTGGGCGGCGTCTGGATGGACGTCGACCGCCGCTACTACAACAAGAACGTCGGCACGGCCGCGACGAACTTCGCGAACATCAACCTGCAGCCGGGCTACCAGCGGCTGAACGGCCAGCAGGCGCTCGACTTCGTGCGCTTCCGCCACACCGACTCCGACCTCGTCCGCGTCGCGCGCCAGCAGGAGTTCGTGCAGGCGTTCAAGGACCAGGTCGCGAACAACTTCTCGTTCACGAAGGTCCCGGCGCTCGTCAACGCGATCGTGCACAACGTCGAGGTCGGCGAGGGCGGCACGGGGAAGATCAGCGGCGGCCAGGTCCTGTCGTACGCGAAGTTCGCGTTCCAGCTCCCGCACGGCCACCTCTTCCAGGACCGCTTCTCGAACGTCTCCTGCAACATCACGTGCACGGCGGACCAGAGCGACATCGCCGCCGCCGTCCAGCAGTTCACGAACCCGGACGTGGGCTCCGCGAAGACCGCGAACGCGGTGGCGCTCGGCAAGAAGATCAAGCCCAAGACGCTGCCGCCGTCGAAGGTGACGCTGACGGTGCTGAACGGCAACGGCGAGCCCGGCGCCGCCGCGAACACGTCGTACCTGCTGGCACAGCGCGGCTACCGGACGCAGGTGCCGCCGAACAACCTCGACGCCAACCTGCCGAACAACGGCCGCGTCTTCCACACGAAGATCTACTACGACCCGAGCCAGGCGGGCTCCGAGGCGGCGGCGAAGGCCCTCCAGCAGGTGATGCAGCCCGCCGACGTCGCGGCGCTGCCGCGGACGCCGTCGCTCCTCGCGCTCGACCCGGGCTCGATGCTGATGGTGGTTGTCGGCACGGCGTTCAGCGGGAACATCGCCGAGCTGCCGCAGAAGCAGCTGCCGAAGCGGCAGATCCCGAACGTGCGCGCCGACTCGACGCCGGGGCACGAGCTGCTCGACGGCCTGAAGAAGAAGGTGCCGTTCGAGCTCGAGCTGCCGACCGTCCTCGAGAAGAGCTCGTACCCGGACGAGCAGTACGGCGACACCGCCGTGCGGCTCTACACGATCGCGGGCCACCACAAGGCCGTCCGGATGGTGTTCCGCATGGGCGGGGGCCAGTACTGGGGGATCCAGGAGACCGACTGGAACGACGCGCCGGTGCTGGACGACAAGAGCTTCCGGCACGAGCTCGGCGGCCGGGAGTTCGACCTCTACTACTCTGGATCGCAGCTGCACATGATCGTGCTGCATGCGAACGGCGCGACCTACTGGGTGATGAACACGCTGCTCAACGACATGTCCAACGAGACCATGCTGCACATCGCGCAGGGCCTCAAGACCCTGACGACGGCCAAGTAGAGTCCGGTCGTGGCCAAGGTGGGCATCTTCGGCGCCGGCTGGGTCGGTCTCGTCACCGGCGCGTGCTTCGCGGAGCTGGGGCACGACGTCGTCGTCCGCGACGTCGTCCCGGAGAAGATCGAGGCGCTGCGCGCCGGCCGCGTCCCGTTCCACGAGGACGGCGTCCCGGAGCTGCTCGAGCGCAACGCGGAGCGGCTCACGTACACGCTCGCCTCGGAGGACGTCGCGGACTGCGACTTCCTGTTCGTGTGCGTCGACACCCCGCCGACGAGCTCGGGCGACGCCGACCTGTCGCGCGTGTGGAGCGTGGTGGAGCAGCTCCCGGAGCTCTCGGGCCGTCCCGTCCTGGTGATGAAGTCGACAGTGCCCGTCGGCACGGGCGAGAAGGTGCGCCACGGGCTCGACGAGCGCGGACTGGAGCACGTCGGCTACGCGTCGAACCCGGAGTTCCTCGCCGAGGGCCGCGCCGTCCACGACTTCATGCACCCCGACCGCGTCGTGATCGGCGCGTTCGAGGAGGCGGACGGCGACGCCGTCGCCGAGCTCTACGCCGGGCTCGAGCCGACCGTCGTCCGCTGCGACGTCAACTCGGCCGAGATGATCAAGATGGCCGCGAACGCCTTCCTCATGACGCGGATCTCGTTCATCAACGAGATCGCGAACGTCTGCGAGGCCGTGGGCGCCGACGTCGTGCGCGTGGCCGAGGGCATCGGGCTCGACCACCGGCTCGGCCCGCACTTCCTCAAGGCCGGCATCGGCTACGGCGGCTCGTGCTTCCCGAAGGACTCGCTGGCGCTGAAGCAGCTCGCGTCCAACTCGGGCTACCACTTCCAGCTCCTCTCTGCGGTGATCGAGGTGAACGAGCTCCAGAAGCGGCGCGTGATCGGCAAGCTCAAGCGCCACCTCGGGGTGCTGCGCGGGCGCCGCGTCGCGCTCCTCGGGCTCGCCTTCAAGCCGCACACGGACGACATGCGCGAGGCGCCGTCGATCGTGCTCGCCTCCCGGCTGCTCGCCGAGGGCGCCGAGGTGCGCGCCTGGGACCCGGTCGCCGACGGGAGCAAGCTGCCGCAGGGCGTCGTGGTCGTCGACTCGGTCGCCGACGCGGTCGCCGGCGCGGACGCGGCGGTGATCGTGACGGAGTGGCCGGAGCTGCGGTCGCTCGCCTCCGAGGAGGTGCGGACCGCGATGGCGACACCGCTGATCGTCGACGGCCGCAACCTGCTCGACCCCGACGAGACGCGCGCGGCCGGCTTCGCCTACGAGGCGATCGGGCGCCCGGCGGCCGTCGACGCGGCCGCGGAGCCCGAGCCGGCCGAGCCCGCGCCCGCCGAGCGGTAGGACGGCATGGAGGCGATCATCCTCTGCGGGGGCAAGGCGGAGCGGCTCGGCGACGCCGCCGGCGGCCGTCCGAAGGCGCTCGTGGACGTCGCGGGACGCCCGCTGCTCGGGTACCAGGTGGCGCGCCTCGCGCGCGCGGGCGTCGAGCGCGTGCTCGTGTCGTGCGCCGTCGGCCAGGGCGAGCTCTTCGAGCGCGAGCTCTCGGGCCTCGGCACGGAGATCGTCCCGGCCGAGGAGCCGGAGCGGCTCGGCCGCGGCGGCGGCATCAAGTTCGCGGCGCGCCTGCGGCGCGAGTCGGGCGACGTGTTCGCGCTGAACGGCGACGAGCTCGTCGACGTCGACTTCGCCGCCCTGCTGGCGCGCCACCGCGAGGCCGGCGGTCTCGCGACGATCACGGTCGCGCAGCCGAAGTCGCAGTTCGGGCTGGTCGAGGTCGACGACGGCGACGTCGTCCGAGGCTTCCGCGAGGACGCCCGCGTGCCGTACTGGGTCAACTGTGGCAACTACGTGTTGACCGACGAGGCGATCGCGCGGTTCCCCGACAAGGGCGACCACGAGTCGTCGACGTTCCCCGAGCTGGCCGCGGAGGGCGCCCTGCACGCGTACCGGCACGAGGGGCTGTGGCTCACCGTGAACACCCCGAAGGAGCTGCGCGTCGCCTGCGACCACGTGGCCTCGCATCCGGAGTGGCTCGCGTGAGAGGATCGTCGGACGTGAGCGTCGACTCGCCCAACATCGCCTCCCTCGACCCGTGGGCGGTCGAGGTGCGGAAGGTCGAGAAGCCCTGGGGGTACGAGCTGATCTGGGCGCTGACGGACGTCTACTGCGGCAAGGTGCTGTTCGTCCGCGCCGGCCACTCGCTCTCGCTCCAGTTCCACCGCCAGAAGGACGAGTCGTGGCTCGTGCAGTCCGGCCGGGCCCGCCTCGAGCTGGGCCGGGCGGGGGAGGCGTCGCTGAAGGAGGAGATCGTCGGCCCCGGCATGGCGTTCCACTACGCGCCCGGCACCGTCCATCGGGTGACCGCGCTCGAGGACACGACGATCCTCGAGGTCTCGACGCCGCACCTCGACGACGTCGTGCGGCTCGAGGACGCCTACGGCCGCGAAGGCACGTCGGCCCCGTAACGCGCACGCGCGCCGCCGCGCCGCCGCCCGCCGAGGCGGCCGCGCCGCTCCGCCCGTTGCACATTCGGCACGAACCTGGCACCCGCACGGCACAGGCGGGCCGTTAGCGTTCCCAGAGGGGGCCTTCGCGCCCCCTTCCGGGGGCCGGAGCGGGGCCTCGGACAGGCCTGCCCGGCAAACATTCACACATGTGTGCTAAGGTTGCGCGGTGAACGGCTTGACGGTGACGCAGGCGGCTGCCCGCAGCGGCTGGTCGGCGCGGATGCTCCGCTACCTCGACGAGCACGGGCTCGTCGTGCCGGCGCGCAGCGGGGGCGGGTACCGGCTCTACGGCCTCGCCGAGCTGAACCGGCTCGCCGGGCTGCGCGACCTGCGCACGCGCTTCGGCGTCGACCCCGCGCACCTCGTGTTCGCGCGCCGACTGCGCCGCGAGCCCGAGCTCCGGGCCGCGGTCGACGGCTGGCTCGCCGCGGCCGAGGACTCGGGCTCCTGGATCGAGTGGGAGCAGCGCAAGCACGAGCGGCTCCTGGCCGCCTGACCGGACGAGACCTGACCTACACTCCCGACGACTCGACGAGAGGAACGACGTGGCAACGACCAAGAATCACGATGTGAAGGATCTCTCGCTCGCCCCCGAGGGCCTGCGCCGGATCCTCTGGGCCGACCGGCAGATGCCGGTGCTCACGGCCATCCGCGAGCGCTTCGAGCGCGAGCAGCCGCTGGCCGGCTACCGCGTCTCGGCCTGCCTGCACGTGACGACCGAGACCGCGAACCTGATGCGGACGCTGAAGGCGGGCGGCGCCGACGTCGTGCTGTGCGCGTCCAACCCGCTCTCCACCCAGGACGACGTGGCCGCGGCGCTCGTCGAGGAGTTCGACATCCCCGTCTTCGCAATCAAGGGCGAGGACAACGACACCTACTACTCGCACATCGAGGCCGCGGTCGACCACAAGCCGCAGCTGACGATGGACGACGGCGCCGACGTCATCGGCGTGCTCCACTCGAGCCGCCGCGAGCAGCTCGCCGACATCATCGCCGGCATGGAGGAGACGACGACCGGCGTCATCCGCCTGAAGGCGATGGAGGCCGACGGCGCGCTCGCCTTCCCGGTGATCGCCGTCAACGAGGCGCGGACGAAGCACCTCTTCGACAACCGCTACGGCACCGGCCAGTCGACGATCGACGGGATCATCCGCGCCACCAACGTCCTGCTCGCCGGCAAGAAGTTCGTCGTCGCCGGCTACGGCTGGACGGGCCGCGGCGTCGCGATGCGCGCCCGGGGCATGGGCTCGCACGTGATCGTCACCGAGGTCGACCCGATGCGCGCGCTCGAGGCGCTCATGGACGGCTACGAGGTGCTGCCGATGGCCGAGGCGGCCAAGATCGGCGACGTCTTCTGCACCGCCACCGGCGACAAGCACGTCATCGCCCGCGAGCACCTCGAGGTGATGAAGGACGGCGCGATCGTCTGCAACACGGGGCACTTCAACGTCGAGATCGACATCCCGTCGCTGCAGGAGCTCGCGCAGGAGACGCGCGAGGCCCGCGCCTTCGTCGAGGAGTTCAAGCTCGCCGACGGCCGCCGGATCTTCCTGCTCGCCGAGGGGCGGCTCGTCAACATCTCGGCCGCCGAGGGCCACCCGGCGATCGTCATGGACATGAGCTTCGCCAACCAGGCGCTGGCGACCGAGTACGCGGTCCGCAACGCCTCGTCGCTCGAGAAGAAGGTGTACCCCGTCCCGACCGAGATCGACGAGGAGATCGCGCGTCTCAAGCTCGCGACGATGGGCGTGGACATCGACCAGCTGACCGCCGAGCAGGCGAAGTACCTGGCCTCGTGGGACGAGGGCACCTGAGCCGCGACCCCGACACCCGGGCAGTGACGGCGGCCGCGGAAGCGGCCGCCGCCGCCGTTCTGGGACGAATGCGATCCTGAGTCCGATGCTCGAGCCGACGCGCATCCTGCGGCTGGAGGACGACGCGGTCGTCCTCCTCGACCAGCGCCTGCTGCCCCAGCAGGAGGTCGACGTGCGCTGCCGCACCGCCGCGGAGGTGGCGGAGGCGATCAGGACGATGGTCGTGCGCGGCGCGCCGGCGATCGGCGTCGCGGCCGCGTACGGGATCGCGCTCGCGGCCGAGCGCGGGGAGGACCTCGAGGCCGCCGACGCGGTGCTGCGCGCGTCCCGCCCGACCGCGGTGAACCTTGCGTGGGCGCTCGACGAGATGCGCGACGACCCGTCGCCGGAGCACGCCCGCCGCATCCACGCCGACGAGGTGCGCCGGTGCCGCGAGATGGCCGCGCACACCGCCGAGCTGCTCGCGCCGGGCACACGGGCCCTCACGCACTGCAACGCGGGCGGCCTCGCGACCGGCGGCTACGGCAGCGCCGTGGGCGCGCTGCTGACCGCCTGGGAGCGCGGGCTGCTGGAGCAGGTCTGGGTCGACGAGACGCGGCCGCTGCTGCAGGGCGCCCGGCTCACCGCGTGGGAGCTCGAGACCGCGGGCATCCCGCACGCCGTGATCGCCGACTCCGCGGCTGCCTCGCTGATGGCCGCCGGCGACGTCGACTGCGTCATCACCGGCGCCGACCGCATCGCGGCCAACGGCGACGCGGCGAACAAGATCGGCACGTACTCCCTCGCCGTCCTCGCCCGCCACCACGGACTCCCGCTGTACGTCGTCGCCCCGAGCTCGACCGTCGACCTCGCGACGCCGGACGGGGCCGGGATCCCGATCGAGGAGCGGGACGCGGCCGAGATCACGACGCGCTTCGCCGCCCGCAACCCGGCGTTCGACGTCACCCCGGCCGACCTGATCGCGGCGATCGTCACCGAGCACGGCGTCCACCGCGCGCCCTACGCCGAGTCGCTCGCCGGCGTGGTGACGGCGTGAAGGCCGTCGTCCTCGCCGCGGGCTACGCGACGCGGCTCCGCCCGCTGACCGACACCTGGGCGAAGGAGCTGCTGCCCGTCGGCGGCCGGCCGATCCTCGACTGGATCGTCGACGCGATCGAGGGGGTGGACGAGATCGACGGGATCCACGTCGTCACGAACGCGCGCAAGGCGCCGGCGTTCCACCAGTGGGCGGAGGGGCGGCCGGGAGCCGCGACGGTGCACGACGACGGCACGACCTCGAACGACGACCGCCTCGGCGCCATCGGCGACCTGCGGTTCGCGATCGCCGAGGCCGGGATCGTCGACGACCTGCTCGTGATCGCGGGCGACAACCTGTTCGACTTCAGCCTCCAGGCGTTCGTCGACGCCTGGCGCGCGCACGGCGTCGCGAGCGCGGTGGCGGTGCGCGACGTCGGCTTGCGCGAGCTGGCGGCGCGCTACGGCATCGTCGAGCTCGCCCCCGACGGCCGCGTCGTCGACTTCGTCGAGAAGCCGCAGGACCCGCCCTCGACCCTGGCCGCGACGGCGACCTACCTCTTCCACCGGGCGCACGTGCCGCTCGTCGAGCGGTACCTCGCCGACGGCAACGCGCCGGATCAGCCGGGCCGCTTCGTCGCGTGGCTCCAGCAGCGGGAGCCGGTGTACGCGTGGTGCTTCGAGGAGTCGTGGTACGACGTCGGCGACCACGCACAGCTGCTCGCGGCGGACAACCGGCTGCGCCTCGCGCGCGGTCTGCCCGCGCGCGAGGCCTACTCACCGGTCTGAGCCGGCAGCGGCGCTAGCCGGAGTACCCGTAGCCGTAGCCGCCCCCGCCGCCGGTCGACCCGGTGGTCGTGGGCGTCGTGGTCGTCGTCGGCGTCGTGGTGGTCGTCGTGCCGCCGCCGGCGCCGCCGTGCGGCTCGACCTTCTTGCCGGCGGCCGAGACCGCGTACCACTCGCCGCCGAAGAAGTCGAGGTTCTCGCCGGCGGTCTGCCCGGGCTTCTTGTCCTGGAAGAAGAAGTAGAGCGGGTGGCCGCCGTAGGTCACCTGGAGCCGGCCGTCCTTGCGCTTGGTCGTCCCGAGCAGCGACGCCTTGGCGCCGGCCCCGGCGGCCGGCTTTCCGGTGGTGAGCAGCGGCGGCCAATCCTTGGCGCACGTGCCGTAGCAGGCGCTCACCTTGCCCTTGTCCGCCTCGAAGAGGTACAGCGTGTGCCCGCGGGCGTCGCTGAGGATCTTGCCGAGGCTCGTCGTGCGCACCTGGACCTTCGCCCGCGCGTCGGGCGTCGACTGGGCCGGGTGGACGAACAGGGTCAGCGTGAGGTCGAGGGTCGCGACGAGCGCGACGAACAGTACCGCCCGGCGCGGGCGGATCGCGAGTGCCTGGATCTTCATGGAGTGCCTCCCGTCGTTTCGGTCATGCCCGTTCCTACGGCCGCGGTGCGCGAACGGATCGCGTCCGCCCCTCCAACCGGGGGCGTGTCCGGCCGGGACGTGGCCGCAAGAGCGTCTGGCAGCGCGCGCAGCGCGCTTCTAGCGTCGCGGCCGTGGCCGTGCTCCTCGAGCTGCTCGTGCCGCACCGCTGCGTCGGGTGCGGGCGGCCCGCGGACGTGCTCTGCGACGTCTGCCGCGGGACGCTGCGCCCGCTCGGGACGCCCCGGTGCGCCCTCTGCGGCGCGCCGACCGCGTGGCCCGTCGAACGCTGCCGGGAGTGCGACGGACGCCGGCTCGCCTTCGACGAGGCACGCTCCGCCTTCGTCTACGCGGGCGCGGCGCGGGCGCTCGTCGCCGCATGGAAGGAAGGCGGGCTCCGCCAGCTCGCCGCCCACGCGGCCGAGCTCGCGAGCGGCGTGCTCGACATCCCCGACGCAGACGCGGTGGTCGCCGTGCCGCCCGACGACGACCGTCTGCTCAGACGCGGCCACCACCCGCCGGGGCGGTTGGCCCGCGAGCTCGCGCGCCGCTGGGACCTCGAGCACGTCCAGCTCCTCGGCCGCACCCGGCTCGCCCCGCGGCAGGCGAGTCTGCCGCGGGAGGAGCGCCGCCGGAACGTCCGCCGGCTGTTCACGACCGAGCGGCGGCCGCCGCGGCGGGTCGTCCTGGTCGACGACGTCTACACGACCGGGGCCACCGTCGGGGCCGCCGCGGCGGCCCTGAAGGCGGCCGGCGCCGAGCGCGTTCAGGTGGTGACCTTCGCGCGGGCGGTTCGCTAGTCTCGGACCAGAGCTCAGCCCGTCCCACCACGAGGAGGTCCGATGCGTCTTCAGGTGAAGGGCAAGAACGTCGAGGTCACGCCCGCCCTGCGCGAGTACGCCGAGCGCAAGCTGATGAAGCTGGGCAAGCAGCTCGCCGAGCAGACCCAGGTCGAAGTCGAGCTGTCGGAGGAGCGGAACCCGGCGATCGCCGCGTCGAGCGTCGCGGAGGCGACGGTCTTCACGAAGGGCCCGACGATCCGCTGCCGGGAGGAGAGCCCGGACATGAAGGCGTCGATCGACGGGCTCGCCGGCAAGCTCGAGCGGCAGGTGAAGCGGTACCGCGAGAAGCGCGTCGAGGAGCCGCGGCGCCACGCGCCGCACCCGACGGCGACCTGAGTGCCCGGGCGGGGGACGCCGGCGCAGCCGCCCGGCTGGGACGGCGGTCCGAGGGGCGAGCCGGGGATCCACGGCATCGCCCGCGCGCGCCGCTGGGACGTGGTCGCCGCGGCCGCCGCGCCCGATCTCACGGGCGAGGAAGCCGCCTTCGCCGTGCTGCCCGGCGGAACGCTCGTCTCGCCGGAGGCGCCGACCGCGGCGCTCGCTCCCCTCGTGGCCGCGCTGCGCCTCGAGCCGCCCTACCGGGCCGAAGCGGTGCGTCGCGACGAGCGGCACTGGGCCGTCGCCGCGGCGCGCATCCGCGTGGTCGACCTCCCGGGCGTCGAGGGACAGGAGGCCGAGGTGGTCGTCAACGGCGGTGCCGCGGCGACGCACGTCGACGACCGGCCGTGGCCTGCGGGGCTGCCCGCTCTGGAGCGGGTGGGGCGCGAGGAGGGCCCGGCGTTCGTCGTCCGGGCGCGCCGGCTGGAGGGGACGCTCTGGGAGGTCGAGGCGACGCCGCTGTAGCTCGGTACCCTGTCCGGATGGCGCCTGCGATGGGAGGTCTCGAGAAGGCACTGCGATTCGGCGAAGGCCGCCGCATGAAGCGGCTGGCGGAGCAGGCCGCGTACATCGCGACGCTGGAGCCGGAGTTCCGGGAGCTCTCGGACGAGGAGCTGCGCGGGAAGACGGCGGAGTTCCGGCAGCGGCTCGAGAACGGGGAGACGCTCGAGGAGCTGCTGTTCGAGGCGTTCGCCGCCGTGCGCGAGGCGCGCGTGCGCGAGTCCGACCAGCGGATCTTCGACGTCCAGATGATGGGCGGCATCGTCCTGCACGAGGGCGACATCGCCGAGATGAAGACCGGCGAGGGCAAGACGTTCGTCGCGAGCCTCGCGCTCTACCTGAACGCGCTCGAGGGCAAGGGCGTCCATCTCGTCACCGTCAACGACTACCTGGCCCGCCGCGACGCCGAGTGGAACCGCGGCGTCTTCGAGCGCCTCGGCATGACCGTCGGCGCGATCGAGAACATGATGCCGTTCGAGGCCCGCAAGGCCGCCTACGAGGCCGACATCACCTACGGGACGAACAGCGAGTTCGGCTTCGACTACCTGCGCGACAACATGGCGGTCTCGGCCGACCAACTCGTCCAGCGCGGCCACCACTACGCGATCGTCGACGAGGTCGACTCGATCCTCATCGACGAGGCGCGGACGCCGCTGATCATCTCCGGCGAGCCGACGCAGGCCGCGAAGACCTACGTCGACTTCGCCCGCGTCGTGCGCACGCTCGAGGGCGCCCAGTCGAAGGGGACGAAGGTCGAGGACGAGGTCCTCGCGCGCGAGTACGACTACCTGTACGACGAGAAGCACAAGACCGTCTCGCCGACCGAGTCGGGCATCGAGAAGGTCGAGCGCGCGCTGCGGATCGACAACCTCTACCACCCGCAGCACGTCGGGCTCGTCAACCACCTGATCCAGGCGCTGAAGGCGGAGGCGCTCTACAAGAGGGACGTCGACTACGTCGTCCAGGACGGCGAGGTGAAGATCGTCGACGAGTTCACCGGCCGCATCATGGAGGGCCGGCGCTGGAGCGAGGGCCTGCACCAGGCGGTCGAGGCGAAGGAGGGCGTCGCGATCCAGGAGGAGCACCAGACGCTCGCGACGATCACGCTGCAGAACTACTTCCGCCTCTACACGGCCGAGAAGCCGGACGGCACGGTGGGGAAGCTCGCCGGGATGACAGGCACCGCGAAGACCGAGGAGAAGGAGTTCGTCGAGATCTACGGGCTGAGCGTCGTCGAGATCCCGACCAACGTCCCGGTCGCGCGCGACGACCGCAACGACCAGATCTTCAAGACGAAAGAGGCGAAGTTCGCCGCCGTCGTCGCGGACATCAAGGAGCGCAGCGCGACCGGCCAGCCGGTCCTCGTCGGCACGATCGCCGTGGAGACGTCCGAGTACCTCAGCGAGCTGCTGCGCCGCCAGGGCATCAAGCACAGCGTCCTGAACGCGAAGGAGCACGCGCGCGAGGCCGAGATCATCAAGGACGCCGGCCAGCTGGGCGCGGTGACGATCGCGACGAACATGGCCGGCCGCGGCGTCGACATCAAGCTCGGCGAGGGCGTCCGCGAGCTCGGCGGGCTCTACGTGCTCGGCACCGAGCGACACGAGTCGCGCCGGATCGACAACCAGCTCCGGGGCCGCTCGGGCCGCCAGGGCGACCCGGGCGAGACCCGCTTCTACCTGTCGGGCGAGGACGACCTGGTGCGGCTCTTCGCCGGCGAGCGGATCAAGAACATCATGGAGCGCTTCAAGCTCCCCGACGACCAGCCGATGGAGGCCTCGATCCTCTCGAAGCAGATCGAGAACGCCCAGAAGAAGGTCGAGGAGCAGAACTTCGTCGCGCGCAAGAACGTCCTCAAGTACGACGACGTGATGAACGTGCAGCGGCAGGTGATCTACGAGCAGCGCCGCCGGGTGCTCGACGGCGTCGACCTGGGCGAGGAGATCCGCGAGATCTGGCTGCCCGGCGTGATCGAGTCGGTCGCCTACGAGTACACCGCGGGCGAGCTCCAGGAGGACTGGGATCTCGACGGCCTGGTCGCGGCGATGGACGCGCTCTACGGCACCGGCGTCGCCGTCGAGGAGCTTCGAGGGCTCGACCGCGAGGCGATCGCGCAGGAGTTCCTCGACGACGCCGCCGACGCGTACGCCGAGCGCGAGCAGGAGCTGGACAAGATCCAGGAGGGCCTGATGCGCGACCTCGAGCGGTTCATCGTGCTCCAGGTCGTCGACGTGCGCTGGCGCGAGCACCTCGAGAACATGGACTACCTTCGCGAGGGCATCCACCTGCGCGGCATGGCCCAGAAGGACCCGCTCGTCGAGTACCGGAACGAAGGCCACATCATGTTCCAGGAGCTGAACCGGAACATCCAGGCCGAGGTCGTGACGCTCCTCTTCCACGCCGAGGTCGAGGCGACCGAGGTCGGCCCGGACGGCGCGATCGCGCCGCCGGCCGAGAACGGCGACGGGCCGCTCAGCTACGAGCACCAGTCGCTGCAGGGCGCGGACGCGATGCTCGCGGCCGGTGGGACGTCGCCGGCGAGCGCGACGGCGGCGATCGCCGGGGGCGGCTCGACCGCCACGCCGCTCCAGCGGCCCGTCGTCAACGGCGACCGCGAGAACATCGGCCGCAACGACCCGTGCTGGTGCGGCTCGGGCAAGAAGTACAAGCGCTGCCACGGCGCCTGACCGACCCGATCTCTACCATCGATCTCCGTGTCCGACGCCGACGACGCACCGCTCGACGACCAGCTCGAGGAGCTCGGGGCCCAGCTCGACTGGGTCCGTGAGTACCTTTGACCCGCCTGCGCTCGAAAGCCGGCTGAGCCAGCTCGAGGAGCAGATGAACGCGCCGGGGTTCTGGGACGACCAGACCCAGGCGGCGAAGGTCTCCGCCGAGCACGCCCGCGTGTCGCGGCGGCTCGAGGGCTACCGGAAGCTGCGCCAGGACTACGAGGACGCACGCGAGCTCGCCGAGCTCGGCGAGGAACAGGACGCGATCGCCGCGTCGCTCCGGCCGCTGCGTCGCGAGCTCGAGCGGCTGCAGGAGGCGGCGCTCTTCGACGGCGAGTACGACGCCGGCGACGCCGTCGTCACGCTGCAGTCCGGCACCGGCGGGACCGACGCCCAGGACTGGGCCGAGATGATGCTGCGCATGTACGAGCGCTGGGCCGCCGACCGCGGCTTCGGCGTCGAGCTGCTCGAGGCGAGCCCGGGGGAGGAGGCCGGGCTCAAGTCGGCCACGTTCAGCGTCACCGGCGAGAACGCCTACGGCATCCTCAAGGCCGAGCGCGGCAAGCACCGGCTCGTCCGCCAGAGTCCGTTCGACCAGGCGCACCGCCGCCACACGGCCTTCTCGACGGTCATCGTCGCGCCGCTCCTGCCCGACGACACCGACGTCGAGATCGACGAGGGCGACCTGAAGATCGACACGTACCGCGCGCAGGGCGCCGGCGGCCAGCACGTCAACAAGACCGACAGCGCCGTCCGGATCACGCACCTGCCGACCGGGATCGTCGTCGCCATCCAGAACGAGCGGTCGCAGTCGGCGAACAAGCAGACCGCGATGCGCGTGCTGAAGGCGCGGCTCGTCGAACGGGCCGAGGAGGAGAGGGAGGCGCTGCTGGCGAAGGAACGAGGTGGCTCGGCCGACACGGGGTTCGGCGGCGAGTCGATCCGCTCCTACGTGCTCCACCCCTACCAGCTCGTGAAAGACAGCCGCACCGCATACGAGACGGGAAACGCCCAGGCGGTGCTGGACGGCGACCTCGACCCGTTCATCCGCGAGTACCTGCTCGCCCGCGCAGCCGGAAGGATCGTGTAGGCGCGCGTGAGGATTCCGGGGCACCGGTGAGCTACACTCCGGAGCGTCTTCGCACAGAAGCGGCTGGTCAGGAGTCGCTTTCCCCTCACGCGATGCAAGAAGCCGACTTCTCACCAGGAACGACCTCCGCGGTCCTCGAGGCCCCGATCGCCGCTGCTCGCCCGACCGCGGCGGCGATGATCGTGTTCGAGGCCGTCACGAAGGTCTACGAGCCGGACGTCGTCGCCCTCCGCGACGTCACGTTCCACATCGACAAGGGCGAGTTCGTCTTCATCGTCGGCGCCTCGGGCTCGGGCAAGTCGACGCTCGTGCGGCTGCTGCTCAAGGAGCTCGACCCGACCGGCGGCAAGATCGTCGTCGGCGGCCGCGACCTGACGCGCCTGAAGAAGTCGAAGATCCCGATGCTGCGGCGCAACATCGGCTGCGTGTTCCAGGACTTCAAGCTGCTCCCGAACCGCACCGCCGCCGAGAACGTCGCCTACGCGCTCAAGGTGCAGGGCGAGAGCCGCGTCGCGATCCGTAAGAAGGTGCCGGAGGTGCTGGCGATGGTCGGCCTCTCGCACAAGATGAACTCGCTCCCCGACGAGCTGTCCGGCGGCGAGCAGCAGCGCGTCTCGATCGCGCGCGCGTTCGTCAACCACCCGCCGCTGCTCGTCTGCGACGAGCCGACCGGGAACCTCGACCCCGACACGTCGGTCGGGATCATGCAGCTCCTCTATCGCATCAATCGCAGCGGCACCACGATCCTGATGGTGACCCACGACCGGGAGATGGTCGACAAGATGCGCAAGCGCGTCATCCAGCTGGAGGGCGGCCGCCTGGCCCGCGACGAGCGCCGCGGCGGCTACGCGGGGGAGTAGATGACCGGCCGGTTCAGGCTCCTGGTCGCGGAGGCGTGGCGCTCGCTGGGCGCCAACCTGTCGACGACCGTTGCCGCGACGATGACCGTGCTGATCGGGATGTTCCTGCTCGGCCTGTTCATCGCGCTGGGCACCTGGACGGTCTCGTGGTCGAACCACGTGAAGCGCGAGCTGGTGGTGAAGGTCTACTTCGCCCCCGACGCGACGAGCTCGGAGAAGACGACGCTCGCGCGGCAGCTCCAGCAGAACGAGTACGTGAAGCACGGCCCGGGCGGCATCGTCTACGTGTCGCGCCAGCAGGCGCTCGCGAAGATGAAGAAGGAGTACCCCGACCTGGTCCGGGACCTCGCGTCGAACCCGCTGCCGGACTCGCTGAACGTCACGCCCGACCGCGGCGAGGACGTCGACCACCTCTACCAGAGCATCACCAAGCCGAAGCTCCCGGCCGGCGTGGCGAAGGTCGTCGACGGCAAGCAGGTGTCGCACCGGATCCTGCAGGTGGCGCACGTGATCGAGGTGGTCTTCATCATCGCGACGCTCGTGCTCGTGGCCGCCTCGGTTCTGCTGATCGCGAACACGATCCGCCTGTCGATCTTCTCGCGACGGCGCGAGATCGAGGTGATGAAGCTCGTCGGCGCGACGAACTGGTTCGTGCGCGGGCCGTTCATGCTCGAGGGCCTGTTCTGCGGGCTCGCCGGGGCGGTGCTGGCCGTGTTCTTCCTCGTCATCGGCAAGGCCGTGGCGCTGCCCGCCGTGCTGCCGCACCTGTCGGGCGACTCCGACGTGCACGCGATGGAGTTCCCGCTGGTCGCGCTCATCCTGTTCGGGATGGGACTGGCGCTCGGGGCCGCCGGCTCCGGCCTGACCATCCGCCGCTTCCTGCGCGTCTAGGCCGAGCGACCGCCTGAGCGCAGAGACCTCCCGCCTGGTCGTCGAGGTCGCCCGCCGCGGCCGCCTGCTGACCGGCGAGCCCGTCTTCACGCCCGGTGTGCCGGTCGTGCTCGACACCAAGGGGCTGGGCGACGTCTCCGACGGCGACCTCGCCGTCGTGCGGACGGGTCGCGGGCGGGCGCGCGTCGAGTCGGTCGTCGGCCCGGCGTCGCACGTGGAGAGCGTCCTCGAGGCGCTGCTCGTCGAGCGGGGCGCGCGACAGGCGTTCGAGCCGCACGACGCGCCGGAGCCGGTCGACGACGCGCGGGTCGACCTGCGCGACCTGGTCACGTACACGATCGACCCCGACACGGCCAAGGACTTCGACGACGCGCTCTCGTTCCGGCAGGAGCCGGACGGGATCCGCGCGTGGGTGCACATCGCCGACGTCGCGTGGTTCGTCGGCGCCGGAACGCCGCTCGACCGCGGCGCCGCCGAGCGTGCGTTCTCGACCTACGTGCCGGGGACGGTGGCGCCGATGCTCCCGCCCGAGCTCGCCGACGACCTCTGCTCGTTGCGGCCGCACCAGGACCGCCTGTGCCTGACCGTGGAGATGCCGCCACGCGGGGAGCCGGTGTTCTACCGCTCGACGATCCGCTCCGACGCTCGTCTGACCTACGGGCAGGCCGAGCGGCGCGAGGCGCCGCCGGCGGTGCTCGAGGCGCTCGCGCTCAACGAGAGGCTGGCGGCCGACTGGCGGCGCGAGCGGTTCCGCCGCGGCGCGCTGCAGGTCGTCTCGAAGGAGGTGTCGTTCCGGTTCGACGGGACCGGCGGCGTCGCGGACGCCGTCGTGGAGGGGGAGCCGCATGCGCACGTCCTCGTGGAGGAGCTGATGATCCGCGCGAACGAGCACGTCGCGGCGCTGCTCGCATCGCGCCGCCGCGAGGCGCTCTATCGCGTGCACGAGCGGCCCGACCCGTTCGCGATCTCGTTCCTGCTCCGGAAGCTCGCCGACCTCGGCGTGCCGACGCCGCCGGCCCCGGACGACCCGTCGCCGCAGCAGGCGGCCGAGCTCGCGGGCGCGATCTCGCTCCGCGTCACCGAGTACGTCGAGCAGTCGGGGCGCGGGAGGGAGGCGTTCCCGGCGCTCGTCCTTCGGTCGCTCAAGCAGGCGCGCTACGACCCGCAGAACCTCGGGCATGCCGGCCTGGCGAGTCCCGCCTACTGCCACTTCACCTCGCCGATCCGGCGCTACCCCGACCTGGTCGTGCACCGCGCCCTGCTGCGGGAGCTCGGGCTCGGCGACGATCCGCCGCCCGAGGATCCGGAGTGGCTCGCCGAGCACACGTCGACGCGCGAGCGCGAGGCGGCGCGGATCGAGTACCTCGCGGACGAGATCTGCCTCGCGTGGCTGCTCGAGAGGCGGCTGTTCGAGCGCGGCTGGGACGAGCCGTGGGAGGGCGAGATCATCGGCGCGATCGGCTCGGGGCTGTTCGTCCGCTTCGGCGAGGTGTTCGAG
>DASZWI010000226.1:0-26772 GCA_035546715.1 Gaiellaceae bacterium
GCGGACGTCGAGGATCCGGGCCGAGCGATGGACGATGCGCGTCAGCTCCTCGGGCTCGTACAGGTCGAGCCGGAACGTGAGCCCGAAGCGGTCGCGCAGCGGCGTCGTCAGCAGACCGCTGCGGGTGGTCGCACCCACGAGCGTGAAGGGCGGCAGGTCGAGCGTCAGCGTCCGTGCGGCGGGCCCCTGGCCGACCACGATGTCGAGCCGGAAGTCCTCGAGCGCCGGGTAGAGGATCTCCTCCGCGGCACGGCTGATGCGATGGATCTCGTCGACGAACAGGACGTCGCGGCTCTCGAGCGACGTGAGGATGGCGGCGACGTCCTTCCGCTCGAGCCCCGGCCCGGCGACCTGCCGGATGCCGACGCCGAGCTCGTTGCGCACGATCTGGGCGAGCGACGTCTTCCCGAGGCCCGGCGGGCCGGCGAGGAGGACGTGGTCGAGCGCCTCGCCGCGCGCCTTCGCGGCTTCGAGCGCGATCGAGAGCTGTTCCTTGACCCGCTCCTGGCCGACGAAGTCGCCGAGCGAGCGCGGCCGGAGCGAGCGCTCGACCTCCTCCTCGACCTCCTCCACCTGGACCGGGGCGAGGAACTGGCTGCTCATGCCGCCTGCCGGAGGACGCTCCGCACCTGCTCCTCGACCGGCAGGTCGGGGTCGACGTCCGCGAGGGCACGCTCGGCGTCGACGAGCGACCAGCCGAGGCCGACGAGGGCGTCGCGGGCGGTCAGGTCGCCGCCGCTCTCGGCCGCCGCGACAGCGTCGGTGAGCGGCAGCTTCTCCTTGAGCTCGAGCACGACGCGCTGCGCCGTCTTGAGGCCGATGCCGGGAATGGCCTGGAAGCGCTTGACGTCGTCGCGCGCGATCGCGCGGCGCAGCTCGGCCGGCGTCGAGCCGGAGACGATCGCGAGCGCGACCTTCGGGCCGACGCCGTTGACGCCGAGCAGCAGCTCGAACAGCTCGCGCTCCTCGGCGGTCGCGAACCCGTAGAGCTGGAGCGCGTCCTCGCGGACGACGGTGTGGATCTCGACGACGATCTCGTCCAGGCCGAGCCGGTGCACGGACGGAGTCGCGTGCACGAGGTAGCCGACACCGTTGACGTCTATGACGACAGTGGCCCCGGAGCGGCCGACAACCGTCCCGCGCAGGCGCGCGATCATGCGCTCCTCCTCATCGCCGGAACGGTACGCATGCGAACGGACGTTCTAGCTCACCGCCCGGAGCAGCGGCGGCGCGAGCGCGTGGCAGATGGCGACGGCGAGCGCGTCGGAGACGTGATCGGGACTCGGTACGGCGTCCAGCGCGAGGATCGCGCGCACCATCCTCCCCACCTGCTCCTTGTCGGCCCGGCCGTAGCCGCAGACCGACTGCTTGACGCGCGACGGCGCGTACTCGGTGCACGCGAGCCCGGCGGACGACGCGGCGACGAGCACGGCTCCCCGCGCCTGCCCGACGGAGAGCGCGAGGCGGGCGTCGGCGCCGACGAACGACTCCTCCAGCGCGACCGCATCCGGACGGTGCTCGGCGATCAGCCCCCGGACGCCCTCGAAGATCGTGAGCAGCCGCTGCTCGAGCGGCTGCCGCGCGGGCGTTTGCCACCACCCGTGGCACGTGGCCCTGAGGCGCCCGCCGTTTCCTTGGACGATCCCGTACCCGCACGCCGCCGTCCCTGGGTCGATGCCGAGGACCTTCACGAACACACGTTACGCGGGTGTTCGGACGTTCCTGCCCGTGCGCCTTCGACTAGCGTCATCGTCCATGCCGACCTTCCTCTTCCTGCACGGCTGGCAGGGCTCGGAGCCCGGGCACTGGCAGCGGTGGCTCGCCGCCGAGCTCGCCGGGCGCGGCCACGACGTCCGGTTCCCGGACTTCGCCGACCCGGACGAGCCCGACCTCGCCGTCTGGCTCGCGGAGCTCCGCGAGGAGCTGGCCCGCCTCGAGCCGGCCGAGACGACCGTGTTGGCGCACTCGCTCGGCTGCTACGTCTGGCTCCACCACGCTGCGGGCTCGCGCGACCCCGTCGACCGGGTGCTTCTCGTCGCGCCTCCGTCGCCGGAGGCGGTCGAGCAGATCGGCCCGATCGAGCTGCCGGTCCTCGACGCAGGCGCCGCCGGACGCGCGGCGCGGTCGACCGAGCTGGTCTATGCGGACGATGACCCCTACTGGCCAGGCGGGGCCGCGTCGTTCGCCGCGGCGCTCGGCGTCCCGGCGCACCGGCTGCCGGGAGCGGGGCACGTCAACGTCGCGGCGGGGTTCGGGGCGTGGCCGGAAGCGCTCGCATGGTGCGAGCGGCGCGGCACGTTCTGAGCCGCGCAGGCGACACGCGCCCCGGGCGCGGACTCAGAGGCCGGACCGCCAGCGTGGCTCGTCCCGGTGCGGAGGCCCGCCGCGGTCGACGCTCCTCCCGGGACGCCGGCCGAGCGTGTGCTCGATGACCGTCACGCGTGCAGGCCCGGCGAGCGCGTAGGTCGTGTCGAGCGCCCGGCGCACCAGCTCGGCGATCGAGAGGCTCGACCGGTCGGCCTCCTCGTCGAGGTACGCGTACTGCTCTTCGGAGATCGTTACGTGGAGGCGACGAGCCATTGGGCCTGGGGACACCGGCACATGGGGAACCAGGCACAGAGGTACACCGGCCCACCGCGCGTGTCACGTCGTCCTTCGCCACAAGAGTGTGACGATCGATCCCCAGGGCGTACGGCTCAGGGGTGCGTGAGGACGTTCAGCGTGCCGCCGAGGTCGGTGAGGTGCGTCTTGTTGCGACCGACCTCACAGCCGAGGAACGCCACGGGCCGGAGCGTCCCGCCGGCGTACTTCGAGGCCTCGGCGTTGCACGATGCCGTCCGATAGGCGAGCCACGCGCGCTCGCCGCGCGCGAAGTCCGCACGTCCGGTGGCCGGCAGCGCCTGCCAGATCCGCGCGACGAGCGCGTTGACCTTGCCGTCCGAGGCCACGAGCGAGCGCTCCGAGCAGCCCTCCAGGTCGAGCGTCGAGACCGGCTTCTTGGGACACGGGAGCTGCGCGAAGGACTCCCTGATCACCGGAGGGCCGCCGGCGGCACGCGCCGACCCGCCCGCGAGCGCCGCCGCGAGGACGAGGACGGCGACCGCGGCCCGGCTCAGCCCGCGACCGCCTCGAGCACCCGCTCGGGAATGTCGAAGTTCGCGTAGACGTCCTGGACGTCGTCGTTGTCGTCGAGCGCGTCGACGAGCCGCATCACCTGGCGCGCCTTCGCCTCGTCCTCGACGGCGACCGTCGTCTTCGGCAGCATCGTCAGCTCGGCCGACTCCACGGTGAAGCCCGCGGCCTGGACCGCGTCGCGCACGGCGCCGAGCGCGTCCGGGCCGGCCGTGATCTGGAACACGTCGCCGTCGAGCTCGAGGTCGTCGGCGCCGCCGTCGGCGGCCGCCAGGAACAGCTCCTCCTCGTCGACGCCCTCGGCCCGGACGACCACGACCGCCCGCCGCTCGAACTGCCAGGCCACCGCGCCCGTCGCGCCGAGGTTGCCGCCGTGCTTCGCGAACAGGTGCCGCACGTCGGAGGCGGTCCGGTTGCGGTTGTCGGTGAGCGCCTCGACGATCACGGCGACGCCCTCGGGGCCGTACCCCTCGTATACCACGGTCTCGAACGTGCTCGCGTCGGCGTCGGCGCCCGAGCCCTTCGCGATCGCGCGATCGATGTTGTCCTTCGGCATCGAGTACGACTTCGCCTTCTCGATCGCGTTCTGGAGCGCGAGGTTGTTGGCCGGGTCGCCCCCGCCCTCCTTGGCCGCGACGATGATCGCGCGCGAGAGCTTCGAGAAGAGCTTGCCGCGCTTCGCGTCGGCGGCGCCCTTCTTGTGCTTGATCGACGACCACTTGCTATGCCCGGACAACGTCTGCCTCCCTCACGGTGTTCAAGAACTGTTCGTGGAGCCGCGTGTCGTCGGTCAGCTCCGGGTGGAACGCGGCGACGAGGAACCTGCCCTCGCGCGCGAGCACCGGCCGGCCGTCGGCCTCCGCCAGCACCTCCACTCGGGGACCGACCTCCTCGATCCAGGGCGCCCGGATGAACACCGCGCGCACGGGCTCGTCCTCGCCGACGACGTCGAGGTCGGCCTCGAACGACGCGACCTGGCGGCCGAACGCGTTGCGGCGGACGCGCAGGTCGACGAGGCCGAGATGCTCGCGGTCGAGCACGATCATCCCCGCGCATGTCCCGAACACCGGCCGGTCGAAGCGCCGGATCGCCTCGTCGAGACCGTAGATGCGCATCAGGCGCATGAACGTCGTCGACTCGCCGCCCGGGATGACGAGGCCGTCGAGCCCGTCGAGCTGCTCCGGCTTGCGCACCTCGACCACTTCGGCGCCGAGGCGCCGCAGCATGGCCGCGTGCTCGCGGAAGTTGCCCTGCAAGGCAAGAACACCGATCGTCAACGGCTCCACGACACCATGGTATCGGCGCCCTCAGGCCTGCTCCCCGAGCCGGTGGACGGCCTCGCGCAGGCCGCGCCGGAGCCACCGCCGGCCCCCGAGCGCGAGCACCGCGCGATCGAGGAGAGACGCCTGAACGACCTCCGCCTCGAGCGTCACGCGGCTCCCCGTCCCGCGGGCCTCGATCGTCCAGCGGACGCGTCCGAGGGTGCCGCGGCCGACCGTGGCGTGGCCGCGGAGCAGGCGCGGCGGGTCGGTCTCCTCGATCCGCGTGTGCGCGTGGCGCGAGAGGCCGAGCGGCCCGCGGATCCGCACCCGGGCGCCTTCGGCGTCGCGATCGACGCGCTCCACCTCGACGAAGCGCCGCGAGAGCCGCCAGTGGTTGCGCAGGTCGTCGAGGAACGCGAAGACGCGCTCGGGGCTCTGCTCGAGGTCGCACGTCGCCCTCACGCGGCGACGAAGCCGCCGTCGACGCGCGCCGCGCGGCCCTCGCCGACCAGCCGGACGAGGTGCGCGAGCGCCTCGGCGACTGCGAAGCGCCGCTGCTGCAGCGGCAGGTCGGCGCGGAACAGCGAGCCCGCGACGTCGTACGCCGAGAGCGGCCGGCCGTCGAGCACCGCGAGCGCGCGGTCGAGGCGTTCGCGGTGGTGCGCGGCGATCGTCCGCGCCCGTTCGGCGGGCCGCTCGATCGGCACGCCGTGGCCGGCGTACGCCACCCGCGGGTCGAGCTCCTCGATGCGGCGCAGGGTCTCGAAGTAGTCGCCGAGGGGGTCGGGCCGGCCGTTGGAGTAGAGCCCGATCGCGGGCGTGATGGGGTCGAGGATGGTGTCGCCCGCGATCAGCACGTCGTCGCGCACCAGGACGATGTGGCCGTCGGCGTGGCCGCGCAGGACCTCGACGCGCCACCCGTCGACCTCGTCGCCCGGATCGAGCAGCTCGGGGTCGGGCTGCCAGTGGACCGCCGCGCCGAGCCGCGCCGAGTCCTCGTTCAGCGCGGCGACCTCGCTCTCCGGCATCCCGTTCGCCCGCCAGTGCCCGGCGAACAGCTCCGGATCCCAGAGCGGCCCCCACGCGCGCAGGCAGATCGCGTAGTCCTCGCGCCCCTGGTAGACCGGGGCGCCGGTGAGCGCGGCGACGTCCGCGGCCCCGCCGACGTGGTCGGGATGCAGGTGCGTGACGACGATCCGCTCGACCGGCGCGCCGAGCTCGTCGAGCAGCGGCCGCCAGCGGGCCTCGGGGTCGCGCGAGCCCAGCCCCGTGTCGACGAGCGTCACCCCGCCGGTCGACGAGCGCAGCGCGTAGACGTGCACGTGGTCGATCCCGAGCGGGAGCCGGAAGGTCGCGCGACGGATGCCTGGCTCGAGCTCGTCCACGGGAGGAGGACGCTAGCGGGGGCGGGCCGGAGCCCGCCCCCGTCGCGTCAGGGGGTGGTGCTACTTGGCGTTGCCGAAGAGATGGCCGAACGGCACCCACGCCGGGCCACGGAACTGCTGGAGGATCTGCTGGTCGATGACGAAGTGATCCGTCCCCGACGTGTTGATCTTGATCCCCGGGTAGAGGAACGGGTTGACGACGTTCCTCATGCTCGTCAACGCGTCCATCAGGCCCTGGCGGGTCGGGTTCGGGCCCGCGGCCTTCAGCGCCTGCACGAACGTCCACGCGCTCGCGACGCCGTAGATGTTGTTCGAGTCGGTCGGATCGGCGCCCTTGTCGTACGTCGCCAGGATGCTCTTGTAGAGCTTCGCGGTCGCCGTGTTCGGGTTGTTGATCACGTCGTAGACGTACGTGGCGGTGATGTCGCCCTGCACGTTCGCCCCGCTCTTCTGCGCCAGGCCCATGAAGAGCGGCGACGCCGACACGTTGTTGATGAACGTCGTCGGCTTCCAGCCGATCTTGGTCGCCACGACGAGTGCGTCGATGGTCTGCGTCGGCAGCGCGAACAGCGCGAACACGTTCGCCCCCGACGCCCTGAGCTTGACGACCTGCTGGCTCACGTCGGTCTGCGTCGCGTCGTACTTCTCGACGTCGACGATCTTCGACTTCGAGTCGCCGAGGCCGGCGACCAGGCCGTCGTAGTAGTTCTGGCCGTAGGCGTCGTCCTGCATGAGGACGCCGATCTTGGCCTGCGGCACCTTGCTGTTGATGAACTGGCCGTAGACCTTCGACTCGCCCGGGTAGTCGGGCTGGAAGCCGATCGTCCACGGGTACTTCTTGTACTGCGTGGCCCAGTACGAGTCGCCCGTCGCGACGAGCACCTGCGGCACCTTCAGCTTGTTCAGGTAGTCGCGGGTCGCCAGGATCGGCGCGGTGCCGAGGCTGCCGTAGACGGCGAAGACGTGGTCCTGCTGGACGAGCTTCTTCGTCAGCGGCACCGTCTGCGCCGGGTTGTAGCCGTCGTCGTAGACCTTGAAGTTGATCTTGCGGCCGTTGACGCCGCCGTGCGCGTTGACGTACTGGAAGTACGCGTTCTCCGCCTTCGGGATCACGCCGTAGAGCTGCGCCGCGCCCGTCAGCGGGAACGTCCCGCCGATCGTCACGGACGTCTTCGTGATGCCGGGGGTCGCGGTCGTTCCGGCGAACGCGGCCGCCGTGGCGACCGCCGCGATCGCGGCCGCGGCGAGCGCGAGGGACACCTTCAACCGTCTGGTCATCTGCCCTCCAGGCCTAGGGAGTTGTTCTGACTCTTCCGACTGCTGAGCGCTGCCCCGACGCGGAGGAGGTCGGCGGCTCCCCGCGGGACGAGCGCCATGACGAGGATCACGATGGCGCCGAAGATCACCGGCACCGACTGAGACGACAGGCCATGCGAGCTGGTCAGCCCGATCGGGAGCAGCTGGACGAACGCGGCGCCGACGAGCACGCCCCAGAGGGAGCCGAGGCCCCCGACGACCGCCCCGATCAGGACGTACAGCGACAACGTCAGCCCGAAGACGTCCGGGTTGACGAAGCTGATCGTGAGTACGTAGAACGACCCGGCGACGGCCGCGAACGCAGCCGACACCCCGAACGCAGCCGTCTTGTAGACGGCCGGACTGACGCCCGACGACGCCGCGGCGACCTCGCTGTCGCGAACGGCGCGCAGGGCGCGACCCGTGCGGGAGCGCAGCATGAGCCACGCCAGCACGAAGAGGATGGCGGCGGACAGCCACGCCGCGCCGTAGAGCCACAGCCCGGTGTGCTGCGGGAGCTGCAGGCCTTCGGTGCCGCCGGTGAAGCCGGAGTAGTTCTTGGCGATCTGCGGCACCGCGAGCGCCACCGCGAAGGTGACGAGCGCCAGGTAGGCGCCCCGGAAGCGCAGCGCGGGCAGGCCGACGACGACGCCGGCGGCGAAGCCGACGAGCGCCGAGATCGGGAGCGTGGCGACGTCGTTCCACCCGTGCTCGTGGGTGAGGATCGCGGTCGTGTAGCCGCCGATCGCCATGAACGCGCCATGGCCGATCGAGATCTGGCCGGTGTAGCCCGTGACGATGTTCAGGCCGAGGATCGCCATGAAGAACACGGCCACGTCGGCGCCCTGCGTCCGGTTGTAGTCCGACAGGGCGAGCGGGAGGACGGCGATCACCACGGCCGCCAGGCCGATCACCCCGGCGCGGATGCCGAGCGACGTCCTCATACCTTCCTCACCGTCGTACGGCCGAAGAGGCCGGACGGCTTGACGAGGAGCACGATCAGCATCAGGACGAACGCCGCGGGCAGCTGCAGCTGCGGCGTCACCCAGCTCACGTAGCTGCCGAGGAGGCTGAGCACGACGCCGATCGCGAGGCCGGCGACGACCGCGCCGATCGAGCTCTCGAGTCCGCCGAGCACCGCGGCCGCGAACGCGTAGATGAGGATGCCGTCCATCATCGACGGCGAGAGCTGCACGCTCGGGTTCGGCGCCACGAGCAGGCCGGCGACCGCGCCGAGCGTCGCCGCGAGCCCCCACCCGAGGGAGAGCAGCCAGCTCACCCGCACGCCGACGAGCCGGGCGGCGTGCGGGCGCACCGCCGCGGCCCGCATCGCCAGGCCGAGCTTCGTGAAGCGGAAGAACGCCCAGAGCACGACGACCGAGGCGATCGAGACGCCGATCGTGCCGATGTCCTGCGACGAGAACGCGACGCCGCCGACGTGCCAGAAGTGGAGCGGGAACGGCGACGGCATGAAGCGGACCGTCGGCTTCCAGATCCAGCCGACGGCGCCCTCCAGCAGGATCAGGAGGCCGATCGACGCGATCACGACCGTCAGCACGTTGCCGCGCCGCTCGACGGGACGGATCGCGACGAGCTCGACGATCACGCCGAGCGCGAAGGCGATCGCCAGGGTCAGGACGAACGTCGGCCAGTAGGAGAGGCCCCACTGGAGGAGCTGCCAGGCGACGAAGGTCGTGAAGGTCGCGAGCGCGCCCTGGGCGAAGTTGATCACCTCGGTGGCGCGGTAGATCAGGACGAGCGCGACCGCGAGGCTCGCGTAGATGCCGCCGTTCGCGAGGCCGCTGACCGTCTGCTGCGCGAACAGCGAGCTCTGGATCGACCCGACGACCAGGAAGATGCAGCCGCCGGCGAGGAGCGCCGGGACGATCCAGGCCGACCAGCGGATCCGGATGGTCGGGACGAGCGTGCGGGTGAGCTGCGAGACGGCCATCAGTAGCCCAGGTAGCTCCGGCGGATGCTCTCGTTCTCGGCCAGCTCGGCGCTCGACCCCTCGACGGCGACGCGGCCGACCTCGAGCACGTAGGCGCGGTCGGAGACGGCGAGCGAGCTGCGGGCGTTCTGCTCGACGAGCAGGACGGTCGTGCCCTCGTTCTTCACGAGCTCCTGCACGATGCGGAAGATCTCGGCCACGACGAGCGGGGCGAGGCCGAGCGACGGCTCGTCGAGGAGGAGCAGCCGCGGCCGCTGCATCACTGCGCGGGCGAGCGCCAGCATCTGCTGCTCGCCGCCCGAGAGCGTCCCCGCCTGCTGGGAGCTCCGCGACTCGATCCAGGGGAAGTACTGGAGGACGCGCGCCGCGTCGGCCCGGACCGATCCGCGCCGGACGTAGGCGCCGAGCCGGAGGTTCTCCCAGACGGTCAGCTCCGAGAACGTCCCTCGTCCCTCGGGGACGTGCGCGATGCCGAGCCGCGCCACGCTCTCGGGCCCGCGGCGCCCGAGCGGCGTGCCGGCGAACTCGATCGTGCCGCTCCGGCGCACCGTCCCCGAGATCGCGCGGAGGGTCGTCGTCTTGCCGGCGCCGTTGGCCCCGAGCAACGCGACGATCTCCCCCTCGTCGACCGTGAGGGTCACGCCGTGCAGGGCATGGATCGGGCCGTACCGCGCATCCACGTCCCGAAGTGCGAGGAGCGGGGCCATCGCGGCACCTAGCCTACGAGGCATTTGACCGATGAGTCAATATTGGACGCATGACCGAAGCCGTGATCGTCTCCGCCGCCCGGACGCCCATCGGCCGGGCCGCCAAGGGGTCGCTCGTCGACGCCCGCCCCGACGACCTCGTCGCGTTCGCGATCCGCCGCGCGCTCGAGGCCGTTCCGGAGCTCCCGCCCGCCGAGGTGGTCGACGTGATCGTCGGCTGCGGGTTCCCGCAGGAGCGCCAGGGGATGAACCTGGGCCGCCGCGCCGCCCTGCTCGCCGGGCTTCCCGCGACCGTGCCGGGCACGACGGTCAACCGGTTCTGCGCCTCGAGCCTCCAGTCGATCCGCATGGCGTTCCACGCGATCCGCGCGGGCGAGGGCGACGCGTTCGTCGCCGCCGGCGTCGAGTCGATCACGCAGGTCAGCGGCTACCCGAAGAGCGAGGAGGAGCTCCACCCCGCGCTGTTCGGCGACGACGCGCCGATCGCGAACGTCTACATCCCGATGGGCCTGACCGCCGAGAACGTCGCCGCGCGCTGGGACGTCTCGCGCGAGGAGATGGACCGGTTCGCGCAGCGCTCGCAGGAGCGGGCCGTGGCCGCGCAGGCGTCCGGGTTCTTCGACCGCGAGATCTCGCCCTACGAGGGCGTCGCGGCGGACGACGGCCCGCGGCCGAGCTCGACGCTCGAGAAGCTCGCCGCGCTCGAGCCGGCCTTCAGGCCGGACGGCCGCGTGACGGCCGGGAACTCCTGCCCGCTGAACGACGGCGCGGCCGCCGTCGTCGTCATGTCGGACACGCGGGCCCGCGAGCTCGGCATCCGTCCCAGGGCGCGGATCCTCGCCTCGAGCGTGTCGGGGGTCGAGCCGGAGATCATGGGCGTCGGGCCGATCGAGGCCGTGCGGAAGGTGCTCGCGCAGGCCGGGATGACGATCGACGACGTCGACGTGGTCGAGCTGAACGAGGCGTTCGCGGCCCAGGTGATCCCGGTGTGCCGCGAGATCGGCGTCGACCCGTTCGGCGACAAGCTCAACCCGCACGGCGGCGCGATCGCTCTCGGGCACCCCTACGGGATGACCGGCGCGCGGATCATGAACACCCTGCTCAACGACCTCGAGACGCTCGACCGGACGATCGGGCTCGAGACGATGTGCGTCGGCGGCGGCCAGGGCATGGCGATGCTGGTCGAGCGGCTCCATTGATCGTCTGACGACGGTCGCGCCGCTAGCGTTGCCCGGACCGTGGCGGGACTCGGTCTCTTCCTCGCGCTGGCGTCGTCGTTGGTGTGGGGCGCGGCGGACTTCTCCGGCGGCTCGCTGACGCGGCGCCTGCCCACGTTCGCCGTCACGGTCATCTCGCAGACGGCGGGCTTCGTCGTGCTGCTGGCGGCGATCGGGGCGCAGGGCGACGTGGGTGGCCGCTCGCTGGCCCTGGGGCTCCTCGCCGGCGCCGGCGGCGGTGTCGGGCTGGCGGCGTTCTACCGCGCCCTGTCGCTGGGGACGATGAGCGTCGTCTCGCCGCTCGTCGCCTGCGGGGCGGTGGTGCCGTTCGGCATCGCGATCGCGACGGGCGAGCGGCCGGCGGTCGTCGCCGTCGTCGGCGCGGCGGCGGCGCTCGTCGGCGCGGTGCTCGCGTCGGTCGAGGAGCGGCGGTCGGAGTCGCGCGAGCGCGGCCACGCTGTCGTCCTCGCGGTCGCCGCGGCGCTCGCGCTCGGGCTGTTCGTCTACTTCCTCGGGCTCGGCTCGCGCGAGGGCGACGCGCTCTCGACGCTCGTCGGCGCGCGCATCGGCTCGCTGTCGTTCCTGATCCTCGCGACCGTCCTGGCACGTGCGCCGGTGCGGATCCCGCAGCGGGCGCTGCTGCCGGTCGCCGCGGTGGGCGTCGCGGACGTGTCGGCGAACATCCTCTTCGCGTACGCGAGCGGCCACGGCCTGCTGGCGCTGGTGGCGGTGCTCGGCTCGCTCTATCCCGTCGTGACGGTGCTGCTCGCGCACGTCGTGCTCGGCGAGCGGCTCACCGCGGCCCAGAAGGCGGGCGTCGCCGTCGCCCTCGCGGGCGTCTGCGCGATCGCCGCCGCCTGACCCTTGCGGCCATGTCCAGGGGACAGTCCCTGGGACATGGCCGCCAGAGACGGTGCGCGGGAACCTGGCTCAGGGAGCGGGATTGCGCGGCGGTCCGGCTCGCGCCGGCGGCGCCGGGACAGGGGCAGGGACAATGGCCGTTCGAGCCATGGAAGGGCCGCGCCAGGCCCAGTCGCGCCGCGCCGCACCGGACGGGCTCAGCGGCCGTCGCGCTCGTCGAGCCAGGTCGCGAGCTGCGACCAGAGATGCTCCATCGTGGTCGTCCGCGCGGGATGCAGCGGGTCGTACGGGATGTAGTTCACCGTCCGCACGATCCACCCGCCGTCGCCGAGGTCGAGCACGTTGATGCACGCCGGCGCCTGCTCGAAGCCGCCGAAGTACGCGCGGCCGCCGGCCAGCGCGTGCGAGAGGAGGATGCGGTTGACGCCGCCGTGGAAGACCGCGAGCGCCGTCTGCCACGGCTCCGCCACGAGCGCCTCGAACGCCGGCAGCACCCGGTCGAGCGCCTCCCCGAGGCTCTCGCCGCCGAGGAACCGCTGCTCCTCGTCGGCGACGTGCAGCGCGCCGACGAACAGCCGCTCCAGCTCCTCGCGCGGGACGCCCTCGAGCCGGCCGCCACGCCACTCGTCGAAGCCGGGCCGCTGCCGCGGCTCGACCCCCGGCGCCACCACCGCAGCGGTCTCGACCGTCCGCACGAGACCGCTCGTGTAGACGGCGTCCAGCTCGACGCCCGCCAGCGCCGCGCGCGCGGCGGCCGCCTGCTCGTGCCCGTCCGGTGTCAGCCGGACGAGCTCCGGGTCGTGCTCGCCGACGTACGAGACCTCGGCGTGCCGCATCAGGTAGAGCCGCCGACGCACGCGGCATAGCATCGCAGCGTGGACGTGGTCGCGACGGAGGCGGACGCGCGCGGGCTCGCGAAGCCGCCGCTCCTGATCCTCGACCGGGTGCAGACGTTCCTCGACGCGCACGGCCTCGGCACGGGCCCGGTGCGGGCGCGACGCATCGGCGACGGCGGCGGCTCGAACTTCACCTACCTGCTCGAACGCGGCCGCGACCGCTTCGTGCTGCGACGCCCGCCGCGCCCGCCGCTGCCGCCGTCCGCCCACGACATGGTGCGCGAGTCGCGCCTGCAGCTCGCGCTCGCCGACGCCCGGATCCGCGTCCCCGCGATCCTCGCAGTCTGCGAGGACGAGGAGCTTCTCGGGGTGCCGTTCTACGTCATGGCCTACCTCGACGGCCCGGTCGTCACGCGGGAGCTCCCGCCGGGGCTCGAGACACCCGCTGCCCGCCGTCGCCTCGGCCTCGACCTCGTCGACACGCTCGTCGAGATCCACGCCGTCGACGTGTCGCACGGCCCGCTCGCCGCGTTCGCCCGCCCGGGCAGCTACCTCGAGCGGCAGGTGCGCCGCTTCTCGCAGCTCTGGGGGATCAACCAGACCCGCGAGGTGCCCGAGGTGGACGAGGTCGGCCGCCTGCTCGCCGAGCACCTCCCGGAGCCGCTGCCCGAGACGGTCGTCCACGGCGACTACCGCCTCGGGAACATGCTCCTCGATCCCGCCGACCCGGCCCGGATCCGGGCCGTGCTCGACTGGGAGATGGGCGCGGTCGGCGATCCGCGCGCCGACGTCGGCTACCTCCTGGCCACCTACAGCGAGCCGGGCGGCGCGCAGAACCCCCTCGGCACCTCGCCCGTCACCGCGGAGCCGGGCTTCCCCTCCCGCGCCGAGCTGGCCGCCCGCTACGCCGAGCGGAGCGGCCGGGACGTCGAGCCGCTCGCGTGGTTCGAGGCGCTCGCGCTCTGGAAGGCGGCCGTCTTCTGCGAGGCGATCTACGGCCGCTTCGTCCGCGGCGAGCTCGCCGCCGAGGACGCGGGCGCCGTGCGCTACGAGCGCGGCGTCCCGCTGCTCGCCGAGACGGCGCTCGCGCGTCTCGCCGGACTGTCGTAGACGGATCGAGCGGCGCGGCCGGTCAGAGGCACAGCTCCGCCATGGTGCGCAGGGCGACCGGGTCGCGCGACTGCACCAGGAGCGTCGTCACGCCCGACTCGCGCCACGTCGCCAGCCTGTCGCGGATGCGCTCCGGCGGGCCGACGAGCGCGACGTCGTCGACGAACGCGTCCGGGACGAGCGCGTACGCGTCGCGCTGGTTCCCCGCGAGGAACGCGTCCTGGATCTTCGCCGCCTCCGCCTCGAAGCCGAACCGCTTGAAGAGGTCGTTGTAGAAGTTCGTCGCCTTCGCACCCATGCCGCCGACGTAGAAGCCGTAGTAGGGCTTGAGCGCCTCGAGCCCCGCCTGGACGTCGTCGGTGACGACGACCATCACGCCGGCGGCGACGTCGAAGCCCGGCCTCGCCCGCTCGAACGGGAACACCTCGCGGGCCTTCGTCGGCGACAGCCACACCGGCAGCCAGCCGTCCGCCACCTCGAACGTCAGCTCGACGGCCTTCGGGCCGAGCGTGGCGAGGTAGATCGGGATCTCCTTCCGCAGCGGCCGGAGCATCAGCTTGAGCGGCTTCCCCAGGCCCGTCGCCCCCGGCCCGGCGTACGGGATGTCGTAGTGCTCGCCGTGGTGCTCGACGACGTCGCGACGGAGCACGGAGCGGACGATCTCGACGTACTCGCGCAGCTTGCCGAGCGGCTTCCCCCACGCCTCGCCGTGCCAGCCCTCGACGACCTGCGGCCCCGAGGTGCCGAGCCCGAGCAGCGCACGGCCACCCGAGAGGAGGTCGAGCGTCGCAGCCGTCATGGCGGCGTTGGCCGGCGAGCGCCCCGGGAGCTGCATGATCGCGGTGCCGAGCCGGATGCGGTCGGTGAGCGCACCGAGCCAGGCGAGCGGCGTCACGGCGTCCGAGCCCCACGCCTCGGCGGCCCAGGCCGAGTCGTAGCCGAGGCGCTCCGCTTCGCGGGCGAGCTCGATCGTCTCCAGCGGGCTCGTGCCGGGCTGCGCATAGCCCATGTAGAACCCGAGGTTCATCGGTGCGATGCTAACGGGGTGACGACGCTCGAATCCGCCCCGCCGGCCGAGCGCCTCGCGCGCGTCGCGCAGTTCATGGCGGAGCGCGTGCTGCCCAACGAGCCGGCGCTCGATCGCGAGGACGACGCCGCGGACGCCCTCGTCGAGGAGCTGCGCGACGAGGTTCGCGCGCTCGGGCTGTGGGCGCCGCACGTGCCGCCCGAGGCCGGCGGCACCGGCACCGGCTTCCTCGACTACGCGCTCCTGAACGAGCACATCGGACGTTCGCTCTGGGGCCAGCTCGTCTTCGGCTGCCAGGCGCCCGACGCCGGCAACGCAGAGATCCTCCACCTGTTCGGCACGCCCGAGCAGCGCGACCGCTGGCTGCGCCCGCTGGTCGCCGGCGAGATCCGCTCGTTCTTCTCGATGACCGAGCCGGAGGTGCCCGGCTCCGACCCGACGACGCTCCGCACCCGCGCCGTCCGCGACGGCGGCGACTGGGTGATCGACGGGCACAAGTGGTTCTCGTCGGGCGCCGAGGGCGCCGCGTTCGGGATCGTGATGGCAGTCACCGACCCCGACGAGCATCCGCACCGGCGCGCCAGCCAGATCATCGTCCCGGCGGGCACGCCCGGACTGGAGATCGTCCGGCCCGTCGTCGTCATGGGCCACGCCGGCCGCGGCTGGTCGACGCACTGCGAGGTGCGCTACACCGGCGTCCGCGTTCCCGTCGAGAACACGCTCGGCGCGCCCGGCGACGGCTTCCGCATCGCGCAGAAGCGGCTCGGGCCGGGACGGATCCACCACGTCATGCGCTGGCTCGGCCAGATGCAGCGTGCGTTCGAGCTGCTCTGCACGCGCGCCCTCGAACGCGAGGCGTTCGGCGGGCCGCTCGCCGACAAGCAGACGGTGCAGAACTGGATCGCCGACAGCGCCGCGGAGATCCACGCGTGCCGTCTGATGACCCTCGATGCGGCGCACAAGATCGACGGCGGCGACGAGGCGCGCGTCGAGATCTCCGCGATCAAGTTCTACGCCGCACGGGTGCTCGAGGACGTGATCGACCGCGCCATCCAGGTGCACGGCGCTCTGGGCCTCACCGACGAGACGCCCCTGGCGAAGATGGCCCAGCTGGCCCGCGGCGGCCGGATCTACGACGGCCCCGACGAGGTGCACCGCATGGTCGTGGCCCGCCGCATCCTGCAGGCGTTCGCCGACGGCGACGGCTGGTCGTTCGCGCCGTCCGCGGGTTAGGCGAGCGGCGCAGGAGGCAAAGGACGCGCATGGACTCGCTCCAGGGCCGGCTTCTCGTCTCGTCGCCCTCGTTGCTCGACCCGCACTTCCGGCGCACGGTCGTCCTGATCGCGCACCACGACGAGGAGGGCGCGATGGGTCTCGTGCTCACGCGCCCCTCGGACGTCGCGGCGGTCGACGCCGTGCCGGCGCTGGCGGGCCTGCCGGGCGCCGACGACGCGGTGCACGTCGGCGGCCCGGTGCAGCCGGAGGCCTTCATGGTGCTGGCCGAGTTCGAGGACGTCACCGAGGCGGCCGCGCCCATCTTCGAGGGCGTCGGGTTCGTGCCGGCCGAGGCCGAGCCCGAGGATCTCTCGATCAGGCGTCTGCGGCTGTTCTCCGGCTACGCCGGCTGGTCGGCGGGCCAGCTCGAGCTCGAGCTGGCCGAGCCGTCGGCATGGATCGTCGTCCCGGCGGTCGCGGACGACGCGTTCGCCGACGACCCGGACGCGCTCTGGCGCACCGTGCTCCACCGGGCCGGCCGGCAGTACGAGGTCATGGAGCACATGCCGTTCGACCCGCACCTCAACTAGCGAAGCGAGCGCCCCGCGCGGCCCGACCGGCAGGGTCAGACCCGGGTCTGACCCTGATTGCGCCCTTTGCAGGCCAGTTCCGGCGTGGGCGGCGCTCCGCGGCGTCCCGGCGGGGTCAGACCCGGGTCTGACCCTGGGGTCCACCACGGCCGGGGCTGGATCAGAGAGGCGGCGGACCGACCGAGCCTTCGGCGACGCGCGGGCCCGGCAGGTTCGGGAAGCGGAACGGCGCGGCCTCGCGGCCCGGCTGCACGAACCACGCCTCGCCGGTGCGGCCGCTCGCGACGGTCTGCCACATCGCGTCGGCGACGGCGGCCGGGGCGACCAGCGGGAAGCCCGCCGCTTCGAAGGCCGCGCGCTGGTGGTCGACCATCGGGGTGTCGGCGATGCCCGGGCAGACCGCGTTGATCCGGATCGGCTCGAGGTGCGGCGCGACGCTGCGGACGTAGCCGACCAGCGCGTGCTTGGTGAGCGTGTAGACGGGGTCGCTCGGCATCGCCGTCAGCCCCGCGAGCGACGCCGTCACGACGATCGCACCGCCCTCCATCACCTGCGCGAGCCGGCGGACGCCGAGCACCACGCCGTCGACGTTGACCGAGACGGCGCGACGGTAGGCGTCGACCGACACCTCGCGCGGATCGGCGGCGCCCGTGAGGACACCCGCGTTCAGGCAGGCGACGTCGACCGGCCCGACGCCCTCCCAGGCGCCCGGGTCGCCGACGTCGAAGCCGTCGAGCAGGTCGAGCCGCTCGACCTCGCAGCCCTCGCGCTCGAGGCGCTCGGCGAGCGCGCGACCGATGCCGCCACGCGCGCCGGTCACCAGCGCCCTCACGGCGTCAGGACGACCTTGCCGACGTGCTTGCGCTGCTCGATCAGGCCGAGCGCCTGCTCGGCCTGATCGAGCGGGAACGTCGAGCCGACGAGCGGCCGCAGCTCCCCGCGCGCCCAGAGCGCGACGAGCTCGTGCGCGGCCTCGTGGACGAGCTCGGGGGTGCGCTGCATCAACCGGCCGAGATAGAGCCCGTGCACCGCGATGTTCCGGCCGACGACGAGGGCCGGGTCGAGGGGCTCCCACGCGCCGGCGGCGTAGCCGATCGCGACGATCGACCCGAGCGGCTCGAGCAGCTTCAGCGACCGGGTGAAGATGTCGCCGCCGACCGGATCGAGGACGACGTCGACCCGCACGTCGTCGAGCTCGTCGTACCCGCGCGGCTCCGCGCCGAGGTCGCGGACGACGTCGCGCTTCTCCGCGCTCGACGCGGTCCCGAACACCCGCGCGCCGGCGAAGCGGCAGAGCTGCACCGCGGCGGAGCCGACGCCGCCCGAGGCGGCATGGACGAGCACGGTCGAGTGCGGCCCGATGCGCAGCTGCCGCACGAGCGGGATGTACGCGGTGAGGAACGTGAGCAGGAACCCCGCGCCCTCCTCGTACGACGCGCCGTCCGGGAGCGGGAACGTCCACTCGCTCTGCACCGCGGCGCGCTCCGCATAGCCCCCGCCGCCGCGCGTGAGCGCCACCACCCGCCGGCCGTCGAGGTCGCCCGCGACCTCGCTGCCCGGCACGTACGGGAGCTCGGGCATCTGCGGGTACGCACCTCGCCGGATCAGCACGTCCGCGAAGTTGACGCCCGCCGCGCGCACCTCGACGACGCCGTCTCCGGCCGGCTCCGGGACGTCCGCGGGCTCGAGCGGCTCGCCCACCGCCCGGAGGACGGCCGCCCTCATCGTCCGGTCCAGCGTGGCTCGCGCTTCTCGAGGAACGCGGCGACGCCCTCCTGTCCGTCTGCGGACGCGAGACACGCGGCGAAGGCCTCCGCCTCGAGGTCGTCGCTGCGGGCGTCGCGGGTCTCGCGCAGCACGCGCTTGATCTGGCCGAGCGCGACCGGGCTCTGCGCGGCGATCGGCGAGACGAGCCGCTCGATCCCCTCCTCCAGGTCGTCCACGACGAAGTCGACGAGCCCCCACTCCAGCGCCTGCGTGGCCGGGATCCGCTCGCCCGACATGATCAGCCAGGCGGCCCGGCCGCCGCCGATCAGCCGCGGCGCGCGCTGCGTGCCGCCGCCGCCGGGCAGCAGGCCGAGCTTCACCTCCGGGAAGCCGAGCTGCGCCTCGCGGTGCGCGATGCGCAGGTCGCAGCCGAGCGCGAGCTCGAGGCCGCCGCCCAGGCAGTAGCCGTGGATCGCGGCGACGACCGGGACGGCGAGCGACTCGAACAGGTTCGCGAGCGGCTGGATGCCGCCGGGGCGATCGTCCCCGCTCCCTTCGCCGACGAAGCCGGTGATGTCGGCGCCGGCCGAGAACGCGCGCTCGCCGCGGCCGCGGAGCACGACCACGCGGACATCCGGGTCGAGCGACTCCAGCTCGTCCCACAGGTCGCCGACGATCTTCGTCCCGACGGCGTTGACCGGCGGGTCGTCGAGCCAGACGGTCTTGACGCTCATCGCGCCTCGACCGCCGCGGGCGCGGCGAACCGCTCGCGCAGCTCCGACTTGCGGAACTTGCCGACGGACGTCTTCGGGATCTCGGCGACGAACTCGAAGCGGTCGGGAAGCCACCACTTGGCGAAGTCGGGGGCGAGGAACGAGCGAAGCTCGTCGGCCGTGGCCGTCATCCCAGGCTTGAGCACCACGGCGGCGAGCGGCCGCTCGTCCCACTTCTCGTCGGGCACCGCGACGACGGCAGCCTCGGCAACCGCCGGGTGCGCCATGAGCGCATTCTCCAGCTCGACGGACGAGATCCACTCGCCGCCGGACTTGATCACGTCCTTCGTGCGGTCCTTGATCTGGATGAAGCCGCGTGCGTCGATCGTCACGACGTCGCCGGTGCGGAACCAGCCGTCGTCCGTCCAGCGGGCGGCCTGCTCGGGCGTCTCGTAGTACGACGCCGCGACCCAGGGGCCGCGCACCTCGAGCTCGCCCATCGACTCCCCGTCCCACGGCAGCTCGCGGCCCAGCTCGTCGCGATGACGCAGCTCGACGAGCGGCAGCGGCACGCCCTGCATCGCCATGACGTCGAACTTGGTCTCGTCGTCGGCGTCGGCGAGCGGCCCGGGGAGCTGGCACGTGGTCGCGACCGGCGAGGTCTCGGTCATGCCCCAGCCGTGGACGACGTCGAGCCCGTGCCGCTGCTTGAAGCCCGCGATCATGCTGCGGGGCGCGGCGGAGCCGCCGACGAGCATCCCCTTCAGCCGGGACAGGTCCCACGCGTCCGGCTCGGCGTCCAGGAGCTGGAGGATGCCGAGCCAGATCGTCGGCACGCCGGCCGTCCACGTCACCCCCTCCTGGACGAAGTCCTCGAGCAGGCTGCGGGCGTCGAGATGCGGGCCCGGGTAGACGAGGTTCGCGCCGACGAGGGACGCGACGTACGGGTAGCCCCAGGCGTTGGCGTGGAACATCGGGACGACCGGCAGGATCGTGTCCTGCTCGCCGATCCCGAGCCCGAGCGGGTTTCCCGCGGCGACGCCGAGCGTGTGCAGCAGCGTCGAGCGGTGCGAGTACAGGACGCCCTTCGGCTGCCCGGTCGTCCCGCTCGTGTAGCACATCGCCGCCGCCTCGCTCTCGTGCAGCCCGGGGTCGCGCCACGCGTCCGGGTCGGCGCCGGCGATCAGCTCCTCGTACGAGTCCTCGACGACGAGCACGTGCTCGATCGACGTGCGGTCGACGAACTGCTCGAGCAGCGGCACGAGCTGGCGGTCGACGATCACCGCCTTGTCGCCGGCGTGCGAGGCGATATACGCGAGGTCGTTCGGGTGCAGCCGCAGGTTCAGGGTGTGCAGCACGTAGCCGCCGCACGGGATGCCAAGGTATGCCTCGTGGTGAACCTGGTGGTTCCAGCAGAGCGTCGCGACGCGGTCGCCGCGCCTCAGGCCGAGCTCGCCGAGCGCGACGGCGAGCGCGCGCGAGCGGCGGCAGACCTCCGCGTAGGTCGTCCGCATGAAGCTCTTGTCGGGCTGGCGGGTGACGATCTGCTTGTCGCCGAAGTACGCCTCCGCCCGGCGCAGCACGAGGGGCAGCGTCAGCTGGTAGTCCATCATCAGCCCGTTCACGACACGCCTCCGGCCAGACCCTGACGCCGTGGCAGGTCGACCTCGGGGTCGACGAGGTGGCCGTCGCGCTCCACGTAGCCGTCCTTGCCGCCGACCACGTAGAGCACGAGCTCCTCATCGCCCGGGTTCGTGATCTGGCGATGGGTCGTCGACTCGACGTGGACGAGACCGCCCTCGCCGAGCGCGTGCTCCTTGCCCTCGATCGTGAAGACCGCGCGGCCCCGGTGGACGAGGTAGAGCTCGTCCTGCGTGTCGTGGTAGTGGGCCGGACCGACGTAGTGCGGCGGATAGACGACCGCGTTGACGCCGAAGGCCGTGACGCCGAGAGCGCCACGGATCTTGCGGAACCCGGGGCCCTCCCCGAGCTCGTCGAGGGAACTCACCTGGTAGCCCATGAATCGACTCTACGCCTTTCCCGATCGGAGTTGAGTATGCAGTCAATCGCCGAACAGGAACCGCGTCAGGACGCGGTCCCGCAGGCGATCCGGGAGCTTCTGGACGCGTGCGCGGCGCTTCGCGTCGGGGCCGACGACGTAGCGCGTGCGGGGCTTCGCGGCGGTCAGCGCGTGCTCGACCGCGTCGGCGACGAGCGAGACGGGCGCCGCCCGCCCGCTCGACCGCTCGGCGGCAAGGCGCCGGAACCGCTCCAGCCGCCGACCGTAGAGCTCGGCCGCCTCGGGCGGGAGCTCGTCGACCCGCCGCTGCGGCTTCCGCCAGATCGGCGTGTCGATCGTGCCGGGCTCGACGATCGCGACGCGCATCCCCCACGGAGCGAGCTCGACGCGCAACGCGTCGGCCATGGCCTCGAGCGCGAACTTCGACATCGCGTACGCGCCGAGGAACGGCAGCGCCGAGCGCCCCGCGATCGAGCCCATCAGCACGATGCGGCCGGAGCGGCGGCGCAACGCGGGCAGGAGCGTCTGCGTCACGCGCAGCTGGCCGACGACGTTCACGTCGAGCTGGCGCTGCAGCTCCTCGGGCGCCAGGAACTCGAGCGGCCCTGCGACGGCGACGCCCGCGTTGTCGACGAGCGCGTCGAGCTCGGCGATCTCGTCGCGGAGCCCCGCGACGGCCTCGCCGTCGGTCACGTCGAGCAGCAGCTCGCGCGTGCCCTCGGGTGCGCCGCCCGCGGTCCGGACGGTGGCGTAGACCTCCCAGCCGCGGTCGCGCAGGCGCTCGGCCGTGGCGCGCCCGATCCCGGTGGACGCGCCGGTTACGAGGACAGCAGGGATGCGGCCACCTCGGCGCGGTGCTCGCGGCCGTAGCCGAGGGCGGCGTCCAGCCACAGGGCGCGCTTGTAGTACCGGTGCAGCGGATGCTCCCAGGTGAAGCCGATCCCGCCGTGCACCTGGATCGATGTCTCGCAGGCCCGCACGGCAGCCTCGGTCGCCTGCGACTTCGCGGCGGCGCAGGCGAGCCCGGCCTGGTCGTCGCCCTCGGCGACGCACCAGGCGGCCCAGTAGGCCAGCGAGCGCGCGAGCTCGACGGCCACGTATGCGTCGACGAGCGGATGGGAGATCGCCTGGTAGGTGCCGATCTTCTTGCCGAACTGCTCGCGCTCGCCGGCGTACGCGACGGCGAGCTCGACGACCTTGGCGCCGATGCCGACCGCCTGCAGCGCGTAGGCGGCGAGCAGCTGCGACCGGTCGTCGCCGATCTCCGCCTCGACCCACGGACCGTCGTAGTGCACCCGGCCGAGCTCCTCGAAGAGGACGGCGGCGTCGAGGAAGGTCAGCTCGTCGGAGCCGAGGATCCCGACCCAGCCGAGCTCGGCCAGCTGGTCCTGCGTCGGCGCAGGGTTCGCCTCGAGGAACGCCCGCGTCTCGCGGCGGAGGTCGTCCTGCTCGGCCGAGAAGGCGAAGTCCATCAGCGGCTCCTCGGGAGGCCGAGCACGCGCTCGGCGACGATGTTGCGGAGGATCTCGCTCGTGCCCGCCTCGATCGTGTTGCCGCGCGAGCGGAGCTGCTGGTATTGCCAGTAGCCGTCCGGCCCGTCCGGGTCGGGCTCGAGGGCCCGCTCCCCCAGGATCTCGAGTGCGAGCTTCGTCAGCCGCTGGTTGTTCTCCGACCAGACGAGCTTCGTCGCGGACCCCTCCGGGCCGGGAATCCCGGTCTTCTCGAGCGTCGTCAGGGAGCGCAGGTTCGTGAGCCGGAGCGCCTGGAGCTCGATCCATTCGCGTGCGATCCGGTCGCGGAGGATCGGGTCGGTCACGTCCCGGTCGACCGCCAGCGCGAGCAGCCGCCGGACGGCGACGTCGAGCGTCGCGGCGAGCGCGAACCCGAGCGTGCCGCGCTCGTGCAGCAGCGTCGTCATCGCGACCTGCCAGCCGCCGCCGATCTCGCCGAGGAGGTTCTCCTTCGGGACGCGCACGTCGGTGAAGAAGATCTCGTTGAACTCGGGGTGGCCGGTGATCTGGACGAGCGGCCGGACCTCGACACCCGGCGCGTGCATGTCGACGATCACGTAGGTCAGGTTCCGGTAGCGCGGCTCGTCGGGGAGCCCGAGGCCGACGAGGATGCAGAAGTCGGCGATGTGCGCGAACGACGACCAGACCTTCTGCCCGTTGACGAGGAAGTGGTCGCCCTTGTCCTCGATGCGCGTCCGCGCCGCGGCCAGGTCGCTGCCGGCGCCCGGCTCGGAGAACCCCTGGCACCAGATCTCGCTCGCATCCAGGATCCGCGGCAGGTAGCGGGCCTTCTGCTCGTCGGTGCCCCAGGCGATGATCGTCGGCCCGGCCATGCCGAGCCCGATCACGCCCAGATGGGACGGCGCCTCGGCCCGCGCGAGCTCCTCGAGGTAGATCGCCTGGTGGCTGTAGGGCGCGCCGGCGCCGCCGTACTCCTTCGGCCAGGTCAGGCCCGCATAGCCCGCCTCGCCGAGCTTCCGGCTCCACTCGCGGTCGGCGTCCTCGAACCGCCGCGCCCCGCGGACGCGCGCCTCGTCGGGAAGGTTCTGCGCGATGAAGTCGCGCACCTCCTGCCGGAATGCGGCCTCCTCGGGCGTGTCGCGCAGATCCATCGCGGCGGAGTCTCTCACACCGCGACGCGAAATTGAACCGCCAGTCAGGCGAGGTCGCCGTATGTCTCCATGACCTCCAATTACCTCTACCTCACCGGCCGTCAATACGCCGATCGGGCGAATTGCGCCCTCTGGCGTCAGCGGCCGCGCGCCATCTCGCCGCGCAACGTGAGGCACGTCGAGGTGGCGTGCGCGACGAGGGATCCGTCCGCGTCGGTCACGTCGCAGGCGGTCAGGCCGACCGTCCTCCCCGCCTTGATGACCGTCCCTACCGCGGTGAGACGGCCCTCCCAGACGGGCTTGAGGAAGTTGATCTTGAGCTCGAGCGTCGTGTACGTCTCGCCATCCTCGAGCAGGGATCCGTGTGCGCAGCCCATGGCCGCGTCGGCCAGGTCGCAGAGGATCCCGCCGTGCACGGTCCCGAGCGGGCTCGTGTGCTGCGGCCCCGCGTCGAGCTCGAAGGTCACGCGACCCTCCTCCGCGGCGACCATGCGGATCCCGACCAGGTCGGCGACCGGCGGGCCCGCGATCTCGCCGGCCATCATCTGGTGGAACAGGTCGAGCGGCCTCACAGCGTCCGCACGCTCACGGCGTCAGCACGGTCCGCACGACGTCGCCGGCGCGCATCGCGTCGATGGCCTCCGACCACGCCTCGAGCGGCGCCGTCCGCGACACCATCCCCGCCAGGTCGAGCCGGCCGTCGAGGGCCCACTGCGCGAGCCGCGGGAAGTCCTCCTCGGGGAGATGGTCGCCGCCGTGGGAGACGAGGATCCGCGCCCGTTTGTCGAACAGGCGGGGCAGGTCGAGCTCCGCGCGCTCGCCGGCGTTCGGGATGCCGACGAGCGTGAGGGTGCCGCCGTTCACGAGCAGCGACCGGGCCAGCTCGAACGTCGAGCCGAGGCCCACGACGTCGAAGGCGAAGTCGACCGGGCCTTCCCCGACGTCCGTGGCGCCGAAGCGACGCGCCTGCTCGAGCTTCCGCTCGTCGAGGTCGATCGCGCGGATCGTCGTCGCGCCCGCGATCCGCGCGCCCTGGATGACCGAGAGGCCGACGGCGCCGCAGCCGATCACGGCCACCCGAGCGCCCTCCCAGACGCCGGCCGTCTCGATGGCCGACATGACGCCGGTGGCGACGCCGCAGCCGATCAGGCACGCCTGCTCGACCGGCAGCTCGCGCGGGATCCGCACCACGCCGACGGCCGGGACGACCGTCCGGGTGGCGAATGTCCCCGTCCGCAGGAACGCCGTCAGCGGCGTCCCGTCCGCGCGGTGCAGCCGCTCGACCGCTACGGGCGGCCGGCGGCACTGGCGCGGCGCGCCGCGCTCGCATGCCGCGCACGACCCGCAGGCGGTCTTCCAGCCGATCACCACACGGTCGCCCACCGCGACACTGGAGACACCCGCGCCCACCGCCTCGACCGTGCCGGCGCCTTCGTGGCCGAGCAGGAGCGGCAGCGGGTACCCCCAGCCGTCCTCCTCGATCGCGTGCAGGTCGCTGTGACAGACCCCGGTCGCCTCGATGCGCACGCACACCTCGCCGGCGGCGGGCGGATCGACCCGTAGTGGCTCGAGCAGGACCCGGCCGGGCTCGCTCAGGACGACGCCGAGGTCTTCTGCAGCCACGTCCGGTCGAGGTCGCGGATCGACGTCGCCCCGGCGAGGGCGAGCGTCAAGTCGATCTCCGCCATCAGGTTCTCGATCAGCGCCGCGACGCCCTTCGAGCCGCCGACCGCGAGCGCGTACGCGTAGGGCCGTCCGAGCAGCACGGCGTCGGCGCCGAGCGCCATCGCCTTGACGACGTCCGCGGCACGGCGGATGCCGCCGTCCATCAGCACGACCGCGTCCGGGTGCGCGTCGCGAACCTCGACGAACGCGTCCAGGGCCGCGACCGCGCCGTCGACCTGCCGCCCGCCGTGATTCGAGACGATGACGCCGTCGATGCCGTGCGCGAGCGCCTGGCGCGCGTCGTCGGCGGTGAGCACGCCCTTGACGAGCAGCGGCAGCGACGTCTGCCCACGCAGCCAGTCGAGGTCGTCCCAGGTGAGGCCGATGTTCGGGAACGTCGCGAGCATCGTCGCCGCGGCGGTCAACAGGTCGTCCTCGGGCGCCTTGTCGAGCTTCGCGAGGAAGACCGGGTCGGTGAAGAACTGTCCGCAGCCCTCGCCGTCGAGGAACGGCAGGTACGACCGGCGCAGGTCGCGCGGCCGCCAGCCGAGCGTCAGGGTGTCGAGCGTGACGACGATCGCCCCGTACCCGGCCGCCTCGGCTCGGCTGACGAAGCTGGCGCAGATGTCGCGGTCGTTCACCCAGTAGAGCTGGAACCAGCGCGGCCCGCCGGCCTCGGCGACCTGCTCGATCGAGTGCGTGGCGGCGCTCGACAGCGTGAACGGCACGCCGGCAGCCGCCGCGGCGCGCGCGGCGCCGAGCTCCGCCTCCTCGTGCGCGATCGAGAGCACGCCCACCGGGGCGAGGAAGAACGGCGCGGCCGAGCGCATGCCCAGCACCTCGACCGACTGGTCGCGCTGCACGTTGCCCGTGAGCATCCGCGGGCGGATGCGCCAGCCGTCGAACGCCTCGAGGTTTGCGTCCATCGTCGACTCGCCGCCCGCGCCGCCGGCGATGTAGCCGAACGCGCCCGGGTCGAGCTTCTCCTCGGCGGCGCGCTCCCAGTCGTCGGCGTCGACGGGCCACTCGGGCGGCTGCCGTGCGATGTAGATCGCGTTCTGGATCAACGCGCCCGAGAAGCTCACGGGCGCGATCCTACGACCTGTCTACGGTTCGGTGCATGGAGACGGCCAGGCTGGAGACGTTCAGCGACGGGATCTTCGCGATCGCCGCCACGCTGCTGATCCTCGACGTCAGGGTCGAGGGCGACGGCTCTCTGACGACGCAGCTCCTGCACGCCTGGCCGACCTACGTCGGCTACGTCACCTCGTTCCTGACAATCGGGATCATGTGGGTGAACCACCGTTCCGTGTTCCGGCAGATCGATCGCGTCGACCGGACGTTCCTGGCGCTGAACGTGCTCGCGCTGATGGTCATCGCGTTCATCCCGTTCCCGACGCGGGTGCTGGCCGCCCATCTCCACCACGACGCCAGGAGCGCGGCCGTCTTCTACGG
>DASZWI010000227.1:0-18199 GCA_035546715.1 Gaiellaceae bacterium
CGATCGAGAGCCTCGAGGCGTGGCTGACCACCGTCGTGGCCCGCGTCGCGCTGAACATGCTCCGATCACGGCGCGCGCGGCGCGAGGAGCCGTTCGACGAGCACGTCCCCGAGCCGGTCGCCGACGAGCTCGACGGCGCCGACCCGGAGCACGAGGCGCTGGTCGCCGACTCGGTCGGGCTCGCGCTCCTCGTCGTGCTCGAGACCCTGACGCCGGCCGAACGGCTGGCGTTCGTGCTGCACGACATGTTCGCGGTGCCGTTCGACGAGATCGCGCCGATCGTCGACCGGACGCCCGAGGCGACCCGCCAGCTCGCGAGCCGCGCCCGCCGGCGCGTTCGCGGCGTTGAGCCGGCGGGCGAGGTCGACCCGGCGGCGCAGCGGGAGGTCGTCCAGGTGTTCCTCGCCGCCGGGCGCGACGGCGACTTCCAGGCGCTCCTCGCGCTGCTCGACCCGGACGTGGTGCTGCGGGCGGACATGGGCACCGGCGAGCTGCTCGAGGTGCACGGCGCCGAGGCCGTGGCGCGCCGGGCCTCCCTCTACGCGCAGCTGCGGCTCACCGTGCGCGAGGCGCTGATCAACGGCGTCCACGGCTGGGCCTCCAGCCGGGAGGGCCGCCTCTTCTCGGTCGGGGAGTTCGCGGTCCGCGGCGGGCGGGTGGTCGAGATGACCTTCATCACGAACCCCGCCCGCCTGGAGACGCTCGAGCTCACCTACCTCGACGACCCCCTCTAGTCGTAGCTGTTGATCACGCGGACGCTCAGCGCGAGCATGATCACCCCGGCGACCGCGACCACGAGGAAGCCGAGCCCGATCGTCTCCCAGTGGAACCGCTCCAGGACGAGCGAGCGCATCCCCTCCATGACGTAGGTCACGGGATTGATGGTCGCGGCGATCTCCATCGGCCTCGTCAGCAGGTTGCGCGGGACGAAGTTCGGCGTCAGGAAGAGCAGCGGGAAGAACACGAGCCCCGCCGAGTTCGTCGCGGCGGCGCTGCGCGTCTTCAGCGCGACGATCTGCATGAACCCGGAGTAGACGATCGCCCAGCCGGCCGTCAGCAGGATGAGCAGGAAGAAGCCGAGCACGCCGCTCGCGATCGTGATCCCGAAGGCCAGGCCCAGCAGCACGATCACGCTCGCGATCAGGAGCGACTTCACGCCCTCGGCGAGCAGCCGGCCGAGGACGATCGCGGCCCGCGACACGGGTGTGGCGCGGAGCTTGTCGAAGTAGCCGCCCTCGATCTCCTCGACGAGGAACAGCGCGGCGCTGCCGAACGAGGCGGCGAGCAGCATCGAGCTCGGGAGCTGGAAGGCGCCGTACCCCTGCCCGTGCAGGAACGCCGTGGTCGACCCGGGGAAGATGCGGGCGGCCTGGCCGACGTTGACGACCAGGAAGAACAGCGGGATGAAGAGCGCCGGCACGATCACCTCGGGCGTCCGGATCCCCTCCCGCAGCGCCCGGCGGCCGAGCACCAGTGCATACGTCATGCCGAGACCTCCTTCACCTCGCCGGCGACGCGCTCGCGGCTCCGGCCGGTCGCGTCGAGGAACACGTCGTCGAGCGTCGCCTCGCGGTCGAGCTCCAGCCGGTCGCTCAGCTCCGCCTTCAGGTCCGACGGAGTCCCCTCGCGCACGATCAGCCCGGCGTCGATGATGGCGAGCCGGTCGCAGAGCTGGTCGGCCTCCTCGAGGTACTGCGTCGTGAGGAACACCGTCGTGCCGCTCTCGTTGATGCGGCGCACCTCGTCCCACACCGTGAGCCGGCTCGCGGGATCGAGGCCGGTCGTGGGCTCGTCGAGGAAGAGCACCTCCGGCCGGTGGACGAGCGCCGACGCGAGGTCGAGCCGCCGCTTCATGCCGCCGGAGTAGCCCTTGATGGAGCGGTCGGCTGCCTCGGTCAGCTCCACCAGCTCCAGGAGCTCCTGGGCCCGCTCGCCCGCCTCGCCCGCCGACAGGTCGAAGAGCCGGCCCTGCAGGACGAGCAGCTCGCGCCCCGTCTGGCGGTTGTCGAGACCTGCCTCCTGCAGCGCGACGCCGATCCGGCGACGCACCGCGTCGGGGTGCGCCGCGACGTCGATGCCTGCCACGCGCACCGAGCCCGCCGTGATCGACAGGAGCGTCGTCAGCATGCGCACGGTCGTCGACTTGCCCGCGCCGTTCGGGCCGAGGAATCCGAACACCTCGCCCGCGTCGACCCGCAGGTCGACTCCTCGCACCGCCTCGACCGTGCTCTTGCCGCTGCGGTACGTCTTCACCAGCCCCGCGGCCTCGACCGCGGGGCCCGACACCTGGTCCACCCTGGTTCCCTCCCCTCGTCGTCTCTCGTCCCTTCGACGGTACGCGAAGGCGAAACTCATCGGGCGGGCGCGGCGCCTGTCACGACGCGATCGGCCATTGCAACCCGGGCTCCTACCGGCTGCGCAGCGCGTCGATCAGCTGCGCGCGGCTCATCGACGAGCGGCCCGGTATGCCTGCCGCCCGCGCCCGCCGGTCCAGCTCGCGCTTCGTGAGCCCGTCGAGGATGTCGGGCGCAGCGTCTGCCGGCGGGGGACCCGCCGGCGGCGGAGCCTGAGCGACGGCTGCGGGGGCCGCCTGCGCGGCCCGGGCCAGGAGCCTGGCGGGGTCGAGCACGACGACGAGACCCTCCCCGAGGTGGGCCACGCCGAGCGCCTCGGGGAACAGGGCCAGCGACTCGAACGCGTCCTCGCGGAGGTCGTGGATCCCGCCGACGCCGTCGACGATCAGCGCGACCGGCTCCTCGCCGTCGGCGACCACGAGCACCGTGCCGGGGCCCGGCTCCCTGGCCGGCAGGCCGAGCCGCGTCGCGAGCTCCCAGACCGGCACGACCTGCTCGCGCAGCGAGATGACCCCGAGCTCCCACGGCTTCCCCCCAGGCAGCGACCGCGGCGCCCGATAGGGGACGATCTCGCGGACGTGCTCCACCGGGAGCGCGTAGTCGCCGAGGCCCACCTGGAACACGACGATCTGCATCCGGCGGATTCTCCCGGACGCAGCGGCGCCCGCTCGGGCATCACCCGCGCCGCCAGGTCGTACGCCTGCGACCCCACCGTCCCGACGGGCCGCTGGCTGACCGCATGGGATGGAGGGGGGACGCCGGGCCGCAGCTTGAGGCCCCGTCCAGGAGGCACGAGTGCGGAGACGGCGTCCCCCTCTAGAAGCCTCATGCCCGGAGCAGGCCCGTGTCAATCCACGTTCTGTCCAACTCCTCGGTCCGTGGGCTGTCCAGGCGCCTCCCGCCACGACCGGCGAGCCCGTCGCGCCGGCGCTGGTGGACCGCACGTGGAGAGGGCGGCTCGCTCCCTGCGGTGAGATGAGCCGCCCTCCGACCCGTCGCGCCTGTGCTCGAGGCCACTCGTGCGCGGCGCGTGCAGAGGATCATGGGTCACTCCTACCGTAGGCCTCGCGCACCCGTGCCGACCCGGCCGCGGGTCGAGCCCGGTCCGGCCCTCGGGCGGGTTCAGGAGCGGTGCGAAGAGGCCGATACAACAACGTCGACCGGGGTCCGTCGGGACGTTCGGGTGCACCTAGACCTCCGTCTAGTTCACCCGATCGGGCCTCGTCTTACGGTGTCCACACCCCGATTCCCGAAAGGACTGCGACTGCGTGGGGTGCCCATTGAAGATCCTGATCGCCGACGGAAATCCGATCGTCCTCGAAGGCATGCGCTGCGTGCTGGAGGAGGACGGCGGCTTCGAGGTCGTCGCCACCGTCCAGCGCGGTGCGGCCGTCCTGCCCAGCGTGGCGCGCACCTCGCCCGAGGTCGTGCTGCTCGACGCCGACCTGCCGGGCGTGGACGGCTTCGCGTGCCTCGAGCTGATCCATGCACGCCACCCCGAGCTGCACGCGGTGCTGCTGTGCGACGCCGCCGAGCCGCGTGACCTGGTCCGCGCGTTCGGCCACGGAGCCTCCGGCGTCATCGTGAAGGACATCCCCAAGAGCGAGTTCGCGCCGGCCATCCGCCAGGCCGTCGACGGCGGCTATGCGAGCACACCTCGATCGGCCGCAGTGCGGCGCGGCCGGTGGGCGCAGCGGCGTGCGGCCGGCAGCGCCGGCCTCACGCCACGCGAGACGGAGATCGTCCGGGCGGTGGCGGACGGCCTCTCGAACCGCGAGATCGCTCGGTCGCTTCGCATCGCCGAGCCGACGGTGAAGTTCCACCTGTCGAAGGTGTACCGCCGGCTCGAGGTGACGAACCGGACCGAGGTCACCCATTGGGCCGTCGCCACGGGGATCGCCAACGGCCTCCGCGACGGCGCACCGGCGACTGCCTAGCGGCGGGCCTCCGGGTTCCGCGACGACTCGGTATCCCGGTGAAGATCGTCATTGCCGACCATCAGGGCCTCGTCCGGGCAGGGATCAGACGGGTGCTGGTCGACGACGGGTTCGACATCGTCGGGGAGGCGCAGGAGAGCGCCGAGATCGGCACGCTGCTCGAGCGGCTCCAGCCGGACGCGCTCTTCCTCGACCTCGACATGCCCGACATGGACGGCCTGGCGCGCATCCAGCAGCTCCGGACGCGCTTCCCAGACGTGAAGATCGTCATCTCGTCGATCTCCGACACGCCGACCCTGATCCAGGCGGCGTTCCGCCGCGGCGTCTGCGGCTACGTCCTGAAGAGCATCCCGCCGCGCGACCTCGGCTCGGCGATCCGGCAGGCGGTCGACGGCACGGCGTTCCACGCCCTCGGACTGCCCGCGCTCGAGGACGACGCCGTCGCGCGTCGCGCCGGCCTGACGCCGCGAGAGGCGGAGATCGTCCGGGCGGTGGCCAACGGCCTGTCGAACAAGGAGATCGCCAAGGAGCTGTGGGTCAGCGTCCAGACGGTGAAGTTCCACCTGACCAACATCTACCGGAAGCTCCAGATCTCCAACCGCACCGAGGCCGCGCGCTGGGCGCTGAACCACGGCATCGCCTGAACCGCCGCGCCTGAGCGCTCAGGCTGGTCCCGCGCGGCGCCGGCGACGCCCGGGGCCTCCGTTCCTAGGCAGCTTCCGTCGAGCCGACGGCGTCGAGCACGTAGACGTCCCGCGGCTCCAGGCCCGCGTCGACGCGGTAGCGGTTGTCGGCCGCGAGGAGCTGGCAGGGATCGCCGATGTCGAGCCACGCCTCGTCGAAGCGGAAGCCGTGCAGCGGCTCGCGCGCCGAGAGCCACGCGAGGAACGCGCCCGGCGGATCGGGCGGGTTGCCTTCGGCGAGGTAGCGCGGGATGAGCCCGAGGTGCTCCGCCGCGAAGAGGTAGGTCGCCGTCGAGACGAGGTCGCTGCGCGGCACGGCCGGCTTCTCCTCCATCCCGACGACGCGGTCGTCGCCGTCGAGCTCGACCACGCCGTACAGGGACGCGAGGGAGGGATCGGCGAGCCGGTGGACGGCGATCGCGCTGCCGTCGCGCTCGAGCCAGAAGTCCACGTAGTCGCGGAGGGAGAACTCGAACAGGTTGTCGGCCGCGATCACGACGAGGTCGTCGTCCCACAGCCGGCCGCGCTCGAGCGCGAGGACGAGGTCGCCGACGGCGCCCAGCCGGTCCTCGTTCGACGACGTGCCGTCGTCGTGCACGCGCACCCCCGCCTCCTGGCCCCAGCGCTCGAACGCCTCGGCGTACACGGCGTTCGTGACGACGTGGACCTCCTCGATCTCGTCGACCGTGCGCACCGCGTCGAGGATGCGGTCGATCATCAGCCGTCCCCCGACGGGCAGGAGCGGCTTCGCCACGGTGTCGGTCAGCGGCCGCAGCCGCGTCGCGTAGCCGGCGGCGAGGAGGAGCGCCTTCACGCCGCCGCCCCGGCGAGACGCAGCGGACGGGCGAGGCCGAGACGGCGCGCGAGCTCGGAGCGGAGCGGCGCCAGCGTCCGCGGCCAGGCGAACGCCTCGGCCACCTCCGCGTGCCCCTCCACCCCGGCCCGGCGGCCGCGGTCGTGCGACAGCAGCAGCTCGGCGATCGTGTCCGCCAGGCCGCGCGCGTCGTCCGCGAGGAACACGCCGCGACCGAGCAGGCGCTCGAGCCCCTCGGCGCCGAGCGGGGTCGCGACCACCGGCCGGCCCGCGTCGAGCGCTTCGAGGATCTTCAGGCGGGAGCCGCCGCCCGCGCGCAGCGGGGCCACGGCGACCGCAGCCTGCTCGAGCCACGGGCGCACGTCGGGCGGCGAGGGCACGACCTCGACCGAGGGCGAGGCGAGCGCACGCACGGCGGCGTCCGGGTCGCGGCCGACGAGCAGGAGCCGTGCGCCGGGCACACGCCGTTCCACCTGCGGCCAGATCTCGCGGCCGAGCCAGAGCGCGGCGTCACGGTTGGGCCCCCAGCCGAGCAGCCCGACGAAGATCACGGTCGGCTCGACCGCCGGCGGCAGGCAGTCGCCGGGCCACCAGCCGTTCGGACACGTGAGGACCGACGCCGCGGCGGGCAGCCGCGCCGACTCGGCGTCGCTGACGGTGACGACCACGTCGAAGCCCGCGAGCGCTCTGCGCTCGACCCGGGCGAGCGCCCGCGCCTCGGCGGCGAGCACCGCGCGCAGGGGAAGGGGCGCCCGGCGCGCCCGCGAGGCCATCAGCGCCGACTCGACGTTGTGGAGGTCGAGGACGCGGACGGCTCCGCCACGGGCGAAGCGGGCGTAGGGCGCGAGCGCCGCGTACTCCACCTGGACGACGTCGTAGTCGTGCCGAGCGGTGAGACGCTCGATCGTCGCGGCGAGCTCGCGCGACCAGAAGCGCGCGCCGGACAGCGTGCCGAGCGCGGCGACGCCGCCGGGACCGCCCCTGCGCGGGCGCGGCAGCGCGTGCACCGAGATCCCGAGCTCCTCGAGCGGGCGGTGGTCGCTGCCGGGCTCGTCGAAGGCGACGAGGTCGACGGGACCGAGGCCGGCGAGCAGCTCGGCGACCGCGCGCGAGCGCAGCTTGCCGCCGGAGTCCGCCGGAGACGGGACGAGCTTCGTGACGAGCAGGCTGCGCGCCATCAGACGTCCACCATCGACGCGAGACCGGTGCGCTCCTGCTTGTGCCAGCGGACCGGACGGTCGCCGCGCAGGAAGCGCAGCGTCCCTCCGACGCCGACCGCCTGGAGGAACATGACCGAGTAGGCGAGCCGCTCGGGCCGCGACGGGTTCGGCCGGAGCCGGCTCGACACCGCCGCCCCCGCGAGCGCGGCGTGTCCGGCCAGCACGAGCCGCGCGGTGCGGCTGCGCCGCGCCGCGACGGCGCTCGACGCGACCAGGGCCACGTTGCTGACCGGCCCGATCGAGTTGCGGATGGCGCGGTGCCCCCAGAGCTGCAGCGCCGGAAGCGACGTGGGCCGCATCAGGCTGCGGCGGCGCCAGAGCGCGTCGAGCATCCCGGAGACGATCCGCGTGCGCCGCTCCCAGTCGGCCCCGATCGAGGGGAAGCCCTCCTCCTCGCAGAGCACCTCGGCGTCGTACACCACGGAGCCCCCGGCCTCGACGGCGTCGAGCGCCAGCCAGAGGTCGTCGACGACGACGTCCTCCGGGAGCGGCCGGTACTCGTCGCGGCGCAGCGCGACGACCGCGCCGTCGAGGGCGATCGACGAGCCGAGGCGCATCTCGGCGCGCTTGACCCAGTCCTCGTAGCGCCAGTACGCGCCCTCGCCCTCGACCTGCTTGCGGGCGCCGGCCGCGCGACACCGGGGATCGCCCAACCAGGACACGAGCCGGGCGAGCCCGCCGGCGCTCAGCCGCGCGTTGGCGTCGGTCAGCACGACATGGGCGTTGCTGCAGGCCGCGACGCCACGATTCAGCGCGCCCGCCTTCCCCGTGCGCTCGCGGAACGGGACGACGACGGCATCCGTCGCCCGGGCCGCAGCCTCGGTCTCCTCGTCCTCCGGGACGACGACGACCTCGAGCGGCGCCGGATAGCCGTTCTCGCGCAGGTTCCGCACCTTGCCGGCGATCACCCGGCTCTCGCGGTACGCCGGGACGACGACGCTGAGCGGGGGCAGCTCGGCCACGGGCGGCGGCTCGGGCGTCCGCGCGCCTCGCACCCGGCCCACCGCGAGCACGGTCGCCGGGTAGAGCACGTGGCCGAAGGCCGTCAGGAGCAGCAGCGCTCCGCGGAGCCTGTCGCCCCTCATCCGAGCGCGCCTTCCGAGCGGCCGGGCAGGGGGCCGGGCGGCAGCTGCGGGCGACCCCGCGCCTGCCGGAGCATCTCGCCTGCGTGCGGCGCGTCCTGCGTCCACGCGGGCGGGATGTTGCGCGCAGCCGAGTCGAAGAACGCGCCGTACGGCATCGAGCGGCCGACGGCCTGGACGCGGTTCAGCACCACGCCGAGGACCTGGACGTTCGCCCGGCGGAGGTCGTGCAGCGTCTTCTCGAGCTGGCCGACCTTCGTCCGGCCGGGCTCGACGACGAGGATGACCGCCTCGACCATGTGGGCGATGAGCGTCGCCTCGGGCACCCGCAGGAGCGGCGGCGTGTCGACGATGACCGTCGTCCGCTCGCTGTCGTCGAACAGGCGCGGCAGGACGCGCGACACGACCTTGGCCGGGTGCTCGTCCGACCGAAGGGCCGGGACGACGCGCAGGTTGCCGAGCTCCATGTCAACCGCCTCGGGGTCGAGCGAGCCGTCCATCTCGGGCTCGTCGAGGCCGAACGCCACGTGCAGCTTCGGCTGCCGCAGGTCGGCGTCGACGACGAGCACGTCGTGGGGCTGGTTGAACGCGAGCGCGTACGCGAGCCCCGAGCTGACGGTCGTCTTGCCCTCGCCGCCGACGGACGAGATCACCGCGATCCGGCGCGGCCGCCCGAGGAAGCCGGTCGCCTGGAGCGTCGCGACGAGCTTGTGGAACGCCTCGGTGAACTCGAACTGGGCCGGATCGGCGAACGCCGCGACCACGGTCGACGCCCGGCCGCTGCGCTTCGGGATCTCGCCCAGGATCTCGAGACCGAAGCGCCGCCAGATATCGCGCTCCTGCACCGTCTCGCTGCGGAGCGCGCCGGCGCCCAGCGCCGCGAACACCGCCGCGATCCAGCCGAGCAGGAACGTCGCGACCATGATCGGCAGCCGCGTCGCCGCGGTGTCGGAGGACGCGTGCACGGCCGGCTGGAGCAAGGCGAGCTTGACGCTCGGCGTCAGCTTGCTCTTGATCAGCTGCGCCGCCGCCGCGTTGCTGACCGCCGGCAGGATCGCCGCGTCGCGGCCGGAGGCGGAGACGTGGATGATCCCCGTCCCCTGGTCCTGGCTCGCACCGATCGTGACCGACGCCGTCCGTAGGGCCTCGGGGAGCCGGTTGAGGACGGACGTCCGGAAGCGCGCCGTCGTCACCTGCTGGATGACGGCCGGCAGCATGAACTGGACGCCTGCGATCGAGCTGTCCTGCGCGTTCGGCGGGGACGCCACGAGGATGGCGCTCGCCTTGTAGCTCGGCGTCCGTGAGTAGGCCGCGAGGACGCCGACCGCCGTGAAGAGGACGACGATGGCCGCGGCAAGGAGCTTGAAGCGCCTGAGCGCTGTGACGACCTGTTGGAGCTGCATGGGTCTACCGCGTCTTTCTGGTCGTGGTCAGGGAAGAAGGGCCGTGCGAGGCACGGCGCGAAGGGTCGGTCGCCGCCGCCGAGCGGAGTCGCGAACCGTCGCCCCGTGGGCGCGCACGACGGCACGGCCGAGGCCGAGGAGCGCGAACGAGAACGGCGTGATCCGCACGTGCTCGAAGAGCGACTCGACCATGCCGTGGGTGAACCAGCCGACGAGCACCGCGAACGCGACGAGCGCGAACGCGGCCTCCTGCGAGGAGAGGGCGCCGTTGCGCCAGCCGAGCAGCGCCTCGTTCAGCGAGAGCCAGAAGGCGAGCAGGAAGAGGAAGGCGCCGACGATGCCCGTCCGCAGGAGCAGGTCGGTGAGGATGTTGTGCGTCAGGTACGTCCCGACGAACTCCTTGAACCCGGGCTCGTAGTAGACGATCGTCTTGCCGAGGCCGTAGCCGAGCACGGGCTGCTTCCCGATCAGGCCGCGGGCGACCGAGATCTGGTTGACGCGATCCTGCGCCGACAGCTTCTTCTGGCCGCCGTGGAGCGCGATGCCGACCTCGTGGGCGAACGGCAGCGTCCGGTTCCCGGTGACGGTGAGCTGCGCGACCCACGCGCCCCCCGCGACGAAGAGGATCGCCGCCACGCCGAGCACGAACTGGGTGAGGGTGATGCGCAGGTGGCGCCGTCCCAGCGGGACGACGAGCACGATCGCGAGGAGCGACACCGCGAGCTGGAGCGGGGACGCGCGCTGGGCCGGTGCGGCGACCGTCGCGAACAGGACGACCGCCGCGAGGAGCAGGTCGTAGCGCAGCGGGCGGGTGCACAGGAAGAGGGCGAGCGCGAGCAGCCCGACGATCGGGAAGAGCGTCGCGGAGACGCTGCTGATCGGGCCGACCGCCGCGCCTTGCAGGAGCCCGCCGCCGAGCGCGAACTGGACGCCCGTCAGGCTCGTCACGAGCAGGACGGCCGCGACGACCGCGGCGATCTTGCAGAAGCGGGCGAAGAGCACGAGGTCGCGCGCCCGGTCGATCCGCGCCTGCGCGAGCACGTAGCCCACCCCCATGTAGAGCAGCGTCTTGATCTCGTACTGGATGTACGACGACGGATTGCCGGCACGCCGGCCGAGGTAGCCCTCGAGCACCAGCCACGCCGCGAACGCCAGCCAGGCGCCGCTGACGAGATCGAGCGGCCGCCGCGTGCGCACCGTCAGGCGCGCGATCACGGCCACGAGGAGGATCAGGTCGAGCGTCCGGATCTGGAACGACCCCGCATACAGGTGGAAGAGCCCGCGCGGGACGTCGATCGGCCCGTAGAGGATCGACTCGAGCAGCAGCAGCGAGAGCAGCACGACGGCGAGCGTCGTGCTCCGCTCGTGCACGATCAGGGACCTGAACCAGGCACCTAGCGCGAACAGCGCGACGGCGCCGAGGACTCCGGCGAGGAGGAGCATGGGCGGCAGGCGGACCGGTCGGGGTCCGTCTACTCGACCACCTTTCGGCCGTGGATGAGCGCCCCGACGGTGAGCAGCAGCGTCTTGAGGTCGAGCCAGGGCGACCAGTTCTCGATGTAGTGGTTGTCCCACTCGACGCGATCGTCGAGCGAGGTCTTGCCGCGGAGGCCGTGCACCTGCGCCCAGCCGGTGATGCCGGACTTGACGCGATGCCGCTCCCCGTAGCGGTAGACGCTCTCCTCGAACATCTCGACGAAGCGGGGCCGCTCGGGCCGGGGGCCGACGAGGCTCATGTCGCCGCGCACGACGTTCCAGAGCTGCGGCAGCTCGTCGAGCGACGTGCTGCGCAGGAACGTGCCGACGCGCGTGCGCCGATCGTCGCCCTCGACGCCGCCCGGGGCGACGCCGGCCTGCGCGACGGTCTCCGCGGCCGGCACGGCCGCGTCCCGCATCGAACGAAACTTCAGCATCTCGAAGGTGCGGCCGTCGCGCCCGACGCGGACCTGGCGGAAGAGGATCGGCGAGCCGACGGAGGCCCAGACCGCAGCCGCGATCGCGAGGAGCAGCGGCGAGAGCAGGAACAGGATCGCGAAGGCGACGATGCGGTCGAAGGCGTACTTGCACCTGAACTGCCAGCCCTTGGGATCGACCGGCCGGCGGGTGACGAGCGGCAGCCCGCCGAAGTACTCGAGCGTGAGCGTGCCGTTCACCGACTCGAACAGGCGCGGGACGTGCGACACGGTGATGCCGAGCGCCTCGCACCGGCGCACGAGACCGAGCACCACGCTCATCGGCGCCGTCGAGAAGGTGACGATCACGTTCTCCACGCCGTAGGCGCGGACGACGTGCTCGAGGTCCCAGCTCGCCCCGAGGACGGGCAGGCCGGTGCCCTGCGCCTCGAGCGGTTCCTTGTCGAGGAAGCCGATCGGCCGCAGGCCGAGGCTGGGCTGGGCCTTCAGCCGCTCCGCGACCGTCCGGCCGACCCGGCCGGCGCCGACGATCAGCGTCGGCACGCCCTCGACCGTGCGCGCGGCGAACAGCCGCGGAACGGTGCGGCCCGAGCCGAGCCACACGGCCGCGAGCGCGCACTGGGCGAGCGTCACGCCGATCGAGACGGCGTCGGAGTCGAAGAGGAGCTGCAGCGTGAGCGTCGCCATGCCGGCCGTCGCGACCGCCGCGACGACGCGCGCCAGCCCGTCGATCAGCTCGGGCCGCAGGCTCGACGCATAGGCGCGCCGCCCTGCCAGGCCGGCGAGGATCAGCAGCGCGAACACCACCTGCCACAGGAGGACGTCGGCGGTGAGGTCGCGGCGCACCAGCGCCGTGACGACGATCAGCCCGCCGAGGGTGAGGAGGTCCTGCGCCGCGCGGGGGGCGAGCGGCGCCGAAGAAGACCTCCCGTGCACCGGACGGGCGGGCACGGTGCGGCCCGCCGCGTCCGGAAGCACGATCGTCGGCGCGACCGGCTTCGTGAGCGCCTCGCTCACCCCGCCGCCGCCCAGGAAGCGGGAGCCACGGCGCCGCGGGATCCGGTCTTGCCGATCATGCTCTCAGGCTCGCGGCTCGGCGGCGAAACGCCCACGGCGGAAGGTCCTGTTGGCCCCACCTGCCGGTCTGGTCCCGGCTAGACCTCCCACCCGCAGCACGACTCGTCCGTCGAGGGCGAACGGCAGCAGTGCCATCCGATGGTCCAGGGCGCCGGGACCGGGAACCCGCATGGGAAGCGGGATCGCGCGGGACGAGGTCGGGGCCGCGCACGACCGTCAGCCGAGGGACTGGGTCGCCACGACCCTGACCCCCGCGGCGCCCGTCCAGGCCCGCCGGCCGCGCCGGTCGAGAACCCGCTCCGCGAGGCGCGGCGCAGCCAGCGACACGAGCGCCTTCGCACGGCTCGAGGGCTCGTTGCGACCGTCCCTTACGACGGCGAGCAGCAGGCGGCGGGCCTCGGCGCGCCGGCCGTCCCGGAGGGCCTCCCGGGCCGACTCGACGGTCAGCGAACGGCTCCACGCCGCCCGCGTGCGCTCGAGCACGGCGCGCTCGTCCACCGTGAGCGACGGCTCGCTCCGGAGGAGCTCGAGCGTCCGCACACCGCGGCGCAGGGTCGACAGGCGGCCGGTCGAGAGGCTTCCGGGACGCACGCGGTAGACCGACAGCGGCTCGTCGAGGAGCCCGGCCCGCGCGCCGCCCAGGATCAGCCTCGCCCAGCAGTCCCAGTCGTCGATCGTGTCGCGCTCGATCGCCCCGAGCCCGAGCAGGGTCGTCCGCCGCACGGCGGCGTGACCCAGCACGAAGCAGCGCTCCAGGATCCCCCGCCGCTGGTCGACGGCCTCGAACGCCCAGGTGGCGTCGTAGGCGGTGCGCAGCCGGCGGCCGTCGAGCTCGACGTGCGCGTCGGTGACGAGGATGTCGAGATCGGGGCGGGCGGCGGCGACACGGGCCAGGCGCTCGAGGCGCGCGGGCAGATACGTGTCGTCGCCGTCGAGGAGCGCGACGAACTCGCCGCGGGCGGCGCGGGCGCCGGCGAGCTTCGCGGCGCCCGGCCCCTGGTTCTCCTGGCGGATGAGGGTGATGCGGTCGCCGAACGGCGCCAGCGGGGTCACGACGTCGTCGGGCGAGCCGTCGTCGACCACCACGACGTCGACGGGCGCAACGGTCTGCTCGAGCGCGGAGCGCACCGCGTCGGCGACGTACGCCGAGACGCCGTAGGCGGGGATGACCACCGAGAACGTCGGCGCCGGCCCGGGCGCGAGTCCCGCGGGCGGAGGCGGGGCGAGAAGCCGGTCGCTCACCGCGTCGCGCCTCCGACCACCTGGACGCTCGCCAGCGCGACGCCGGTCCCGGCCGAGAGGGGACTCGAGGCGCCTAGCACCCGCACCGTCACGGTGTGCGTCCCCGGCTCGAGCGCGCCCGTGTCGAAGAGGACGGTGTTCGGGGCAGGGTGGGACGCGTAGGCGTCGAGGCTGCCGCGGGCGACGCCGTCGACGGCGACCGACGCGCGGCCGCCGTCCGCGGCGGTGGGGCCGCGCAGGATCGCCTCGGTGCCCGTGAAGCGCACCGTCAGCGTCGCCCCACGCGCCGTCGCACGCCGCAGCGAGCCCGTCCGGGCCCAGCGGCCGCGATAGCCGATGCCGGCGTGGCCGTTGCGCCACGTGGCCACGGCCGGCCCGGGCGCGAAGACGACCCCGGTGGCGAACGGCTCGATCTCGACGCCGCCCGCCGCCGCGCCGCCGGCGACGGCGCCGTCGCGGCGCAGCGCCTCGAACAGCACGTCGGTGACGCCCTGGCCGGCGCCGTAGCCGCCGATGCTGGAGACGGAGCCGCCCGGAACGGTCACGTTGCGGAAGAGCACGTCGTCGATGGCCCGGCCGGCGGTCGTGTTCTCGTTCGGGTTGCGGTAGACGTGGACGTCGAGCGCCTCTCCCCGGCTCACGCGGGCGATCCGCACGTCGCCGAAGACGAGGTGCCGCTCGGTGAGGCTGTCTCCCGCCTCCAGCCCGATCGCGCCCTGGTAGAGCCGCGACTGCGGGACGTCCTGCTCGAGCACGTCGACGTCCTCGACCGCCAGGTTCTCGATCGCGTCCGAGCCGTCGGGCCGGCCGTAGGGGCCGACCAGGATGCCGTGCGCCACGTCGGGCCAGAGCACGGAGTCGCGCACCGTCACGTCGCGTGTGCTCCCCGTGCTGATGAACGGGTTGGTGGCCCACAGCGCGATCGCGTCGTCCGAGGTGCGGAGGAAGCAGCCTTCGATCAGGACGCCCGTCGACGAGCCGATGTCGACGCCGTCAGAGTACCGGTCGGCGTTGAGCTCCTTGACGTCGGAGAGGGTGACGTCGCTCGACCCCGCGATCGTGACGCCGCCGTTCTGGCCGCGGAGGATCGTCACGTCGCGGATGCCGACGCGGGACGCATGGTCGACGACGACGCCCGCGGACGGGCCCGACGAGTCGAAGTAGGCCGACGGGTCGATGACGCCGTCGCCGCGCACGACGACGTCGTGCGCCCCGCGGACGACCGTCAGGCTCCCGCGGACGAGCGCACCCGGCGCGAGGTACACCGTCGTGTCGCTCGGGATCCGGAGCACGTGGTCGCCCGGCAGGTCGTGCACCCCGGCGGCGAGCACGACGACGTGCCGGCCCTTCGCGGCCCGCGGCCGTCCCGGGTCGAGCGGGCTCGCGAAGAGCTGGAGGTTGTGCCGGCGGTCGCCGTCCGCCTCGAACGACACGTTCGAGGGGCCGGGCAGCTCGAACGTGGCCGTCGCGCCGCCGTTCCCCAGCGTCGGCTCGATCCCGGCCGAGGCCGGCTCGACCACGGCGTCGTGCATGCGGTCGCTCCGCAGCGACACCTGCACCTGCACCGGGCCGCCGACCGACAGCAGCGCGAAGGCGGAGACGGCGGGATCGGCCAGGTCGACGGAGGCCTGGTAGACGTCGACGGGGGTCCACGGCTTCCCCGCGGCGCGGACGCGCACGGTGTAGAGCGAACTGATCGGCTCGGCGAGCCGCGGGTAGACGGCCACGCGGACGGCCGGCGGCGCCGCGCCCGCGCCGTGCGCCAGGAACGTCGCGGCGGCGCCCAGGAACGCCGCCGCCAGGACGCGGGCCCTCATGCCGCTGCCGCGGCCGGCGGCGCCACGGCGGCGTCGTCGGGGAGGCGGCGCGTCCAGGCCGGCCACGAAGGGCCGAGCTCCGGGTCGCCGAACCAGGCCTCGGCGAGATGGCGCCGGGGGCCGGCCGAGAGCCGCAGCCAGGTGAGCGAGAGCAGGGCCGGGACGGCGTCCGGCGGAACCTCGAGACGCCGGCAGGCCTCGTCGAGCAGCTCGAAGAGCAGCCCGGCGGACGGCGACTCGCCGCGGAACAGGCGCGCGAACGCCTCGTGCCGGCCGATGCGGGGATCGTCGAGCTCGCCGTCGAGGATCGGCAGGACCTGGGCCAGGAAGAAGGCCAGGTCGGCCAGCGGCAGCCCCACCCGGGCGGCCTCCTCCCAGTCGATCACCGAGAACGAGTCGCGGGTGACGAGCACGTGCGTCGGGGCGAGGTCGCGGTGCTCCAGCACCGCCGGCAGGCCGCCGAGGCCGTGGCACAGCGCCGCGACGTCGGCGCCGGTCTCCTCCACGATCCCCTCGGGGAAGTCGAGCGCGGCGAGCGCCTCCTCGGCGCGACCCGGGAGCGCCGTCGCAGCCGCGACGTCGACGAGCCAGCGGCCGACGTCCGCCACGAGCGCGCGCTTGGCCGCGCGCCGGCCGGGCGCGCGCAGCCGGTAGACGAGCGGCGCGCCGACGGCCGCGGTCTCGACGGTCACGGGCCGCTCGCCGGTCGTCGAGACGCCGACGAGACGCGGGGCGTGCTCGGCGAGGGCGCCGCCGACGTCGCGGACGAGCCGCGCCCCGCGCTCGTCGCCGAGGAACGGGTCGTCGCCGCGATCCTCCGGGCTGAACTTGAGCACCCACGACGGCTTGCGCGCACCCCGCGGGAAGAGGAAGAAGGCGGAGCGCTCGACCGCCCGCCCGAGCACGAGCAGCCAGTCGACCTCGGCGGGCAGGCCGAGGCCGGCCGCCGGCCGCAGGGTGGACGGCCCTTCGGCCGACCGCGAGGCGAGCACGACCGTGCCCGGCAGCGGCAGGCGGGCCGCGACCGCGAGGCCGGCGAGGACGTTGCGGAGCGTCTTGACGAAGCCGGCGGGGACCGAGAGGTTGGCCAGCGCGTAACGCGCGACGCGCGGGCGGTCGACCGGCACGAGCAACGACGGGCGGCCGAGCGACGGGAGCGGCAGGAAGCGCCGGGCGCGATAGCCCGCGCGGCGCAGCGCGCGCCTGCCGCCCCGGCCGACGAGCACGATCGCGCCGGGGTCGAGCGCCGTCGCGGCCCACGCGAGCCCGGCCGGGGCGACGACGAGCTGCACCGGCTCGGAGACGACGAGCTCCGTCGTCGCCGGGACGATGCGGACCCCCGCCTCCTCGAGCGGCTCGCGCCAGGACTCCGCGCCGGCCAGCAGCGTGGCGGTCTCGACGGGATGCGGCAGCCCGAACAGCAGTCCCGCGCGCGTGTGGGCCATCAGAGCACCGCCCGGTAGAGGTCTTCGAAGGCGCCGGTCATCCGCTCGCGCGAGAAGGCGGTGGTCGCGACCTCGCGTCCGCGCTCGCCGAGCGCGCGGCTCAGCGAGCGGTCGACGAGCACGCGGGCGATCGCCTCGGCGAGCAGCCGCGGGTCGTCGGGCGGCACGAGCAGTCCGGTCTCCCCGTCGGTGACGACCTCGGCGAGCCCGTCGACGGCACTGGCGATCACCGGGACGCCCGCGCTCATCGCCTCGAGCGCCACGAGCCCGAACGGCTCCGCCCGCGAGGGCACGACGACGGCGTCGACGGCCGCCAGGAGGCGGGCCGCGTCGGGCCGCCAGCCGGTCAGCTCGACCCTGTCGCGGAGCCCGAGCTCGTCGACGAGCCGCTCGAGGCGCGGCCGCTCGGGGCCGTCGCCGACCAGGAGCAGCGACGCCTGCGGCAGCTCGGCGAGCGCGCGGAGCAGGACGTCGAAGCCCTTCTGCGGGACGAACCGGCCGGCCGCGCCCAGCAACGTGCCGCCGCCGCGGCGCGGGGCGGGATCGACGGGCGCGAGCCCGTTGTGGATCGTCCGCACCGAGCCGTCCGGGAGCCCGGCGAGCCGCTCGACCTCCCGCGCGGAGCTGTCGCTGACCGCGACGTGCGCGGCAAGCCGCCGCGAGGTGAGGCGCTTGAGCAGGCGCTGGAGCCGGTCGGCCGCGGGCACCGGACGGTGCTCGACGGCGACGACCCGCACGCCGCGCGTCGCGAGCCCGGCCGCGAGGGCGTACTGGCACGAGTACGGGTGGCGCAGGTTGAGCTGGAGGACGTCGGGCCGCAGCCGCCGCACCGCTCGCAGGTGCTCGAGCGCGCCCCGTAGGTCGGTCTTGCCGCGCACCGGCCGGAGCACGGACGTCTCCGCGCCGGGCCGCTGCGCGGCGAGCCGGCGTACGACCGCCGCGTCGGTGCCGACGACCGTCACCCGCAGCGCGGGGTCGAGACCGGCCAGCAGCGCGCCGAGCGCGTGCTCGGCGCCGGCGACGCGGTCGGCGTCGGTGTAGACGGCGAGATGGAGCGACGCGAAACGGTCGCGCGTGCGCGCGGCGACGGCGTCGCGGTAGACGGCGAGGTGGCGGTTCCCGGTCGCGGTCAGCTCCGGCGGCGCGGGCGGCGGCGCCGGCAGCGGGCCGGTGACGGCGCGCGCCCAGGCGGCGACGTCGCGCGGGACGACG